>CAMDYM010000006.1 GCA_945910425.1 uncultured Candidatus Melainabacteria bacterium
AACGGAATAACATGCGCCCTAAAAGCAAAAAACGACCCTGAATATTTTAACAAACTTGTCAAAAAACATTAATTTGACATTTCCCAAATAATCCTTAAACCTTTTGGAGGATACACAGAAAACAAAATTAAAGTAGAATGATAGTGTAATATGGGAGGCAGGTAAGAGCATGTTCTCTGAAATGATACAAGGATTATTAAATTCAGGCGGTAAGGCTGCTGCAATGCAGAGGGCTTCACAAATAAATAATTATGTAAAAAACGTTGACAGACAATTAAACCCACAAGCAAGAGCAAACAATGCACTTGATACAATTTATCCGCCAAGTGCTGAGAATGTACAATCCTTTGAAAAAGTTTTATCAAACTCCAAAAATGTTAACTTTGGCTCATTATTACTTAATCCGAGCGCTTTAAACGTTAACGGAAATATTTATAACGACAATGATATTTCAACCGACAATATTACTAATGCAACGCTAAGACGTGCTATTCAGGAAGTAAATGATGCAACAAGGGTATACAATCCCGACGCTGTAAATGCTTCAACAAACAAAAAATCACAACTTATAAATATGATAAACCAAGTTGCTAATAAACATGGCGTTGATGAAAGACTGGTACAAGCACTTATAAAACAAGAATCAGGATTTAATCCGAACGCTAAATCAAAAGCAGGAGCCTTAGGTTTAATGCAGTTGATGCCATCAACTGCAAAAGCATTAGGAGTAGCAGATCCGCTTAACCCGACCCAAAACGTAGAAGGCGGAGTAAAATACCTAAAATCTATGCTAAACAAATATAACGGCAATGTAATTTTAGCACTTGCCGCATACAACGCAGGACCAAACGCGGTTGACAGATACTCAGGGGTTCCACCGTACAAAGAAACCCAAAATTATGTTAAAAATATCCTTGCAAACTATTTGTAAGGAGAAGAAATAACTGTTATACGTCATTCCGGACTTGAGCTGGAATCAGTCATTATTAGGTTGTTCTGTTAGAGTTTGCTACTTAAAACTTTGACAATGCATGTTGTAATTTATCAATCTTTTTATTATCCGTACCTATTCCGCATAACAGCATTGTTGATTTACTGTTTGTTTTTTCATCTTCGATATTAAAATCATCATAGAGAATTTGAGAAAGCTCTTCCCCGCTTAAGCCCGGGACTTTTACAAGAACTTTTGTCGGGTCATCTCCGAAAAATTCACAGCCTTTGCATTTAATACGCATATTATCGAGTCGATTGATAAGATTATCTATTTCTCTTTCGCCTTCATAAGAATCCAGATAATTTATATTAGCCTCAATAGACGCCAATAAAGGATAAGAAGGTGAAGTTGTCATAAACATATCCAAAGCAGGTCTTACATCAATATCACAATTTGTATGTAATAAAGCTGTAGGATTTAACCCTCCTGCTGTTTTATGAAGCGACTGAACCGTAAAATCCGCAATATTAACAGCTGATAACGGTAATTGTTCCGAAAACGGATACAAAGCTCCGTGCGCTTCATCCACAATCAAAAAAGCCTCATAACGTTCACATATTGCCTTAATTTCTTCAATATCTGAAATTATACCTTCATAAGTCGGAGAGGTTATAATAACTGTACTTATATTATAACGGCTCAAATAATACTCAATCACTTCGGGTTTAGTTTCTAACGGAACTCCCCAATCAGGATCAATTTCTAAATCGTAAGTCAAAGCTCTGGCTCCTGCAAGCCTTACCGCATTAAAATGGCACGGATGAGAATTTGAAGCAATTAAAACCTTATCCCCAACATGTGTACACGATAACACAGCAGCGATAATACCGCTTGTTGAGCCGTTAGTCAAAAAAGTTGTTGATGCGGTATGATAAACAGCCCGTGCTCGTAACTGGGCACGTTCAAGAGCTTCTTGCGGGTTTTGACATTCGGTTTCCGAGATATCATACCTATAAACATCTCGAAACGGCACAAATATCACTTTCTTTTGTCCGTGAGAAGGTGTAGTAAAACAAGTTTTATTATTTCTTTCTGATAAAAGCCTTAATAAACTCATCTGTCTGCCTATTTATTCTTGATTTCAACACTTCTTTTTGCACAGAACTGAGTTACAAACATCCTGTCAGCACTTGTATTAAACACAAATTGTCCTGATACAGTATAACCTTGTTGAGCTTTTTCAATTCTGATAGGCTGGAATGAACAACTGATTGAAACTTCGTCAGTCAAAGGAAGGTTTAGTGCATAATTTCCTTCAATATTAAGGTTTTCAGCTGTTTTAAACTTCATACCACCTGCTGATATATCAAGAGTAGAAATTTTATAAGATTTATTATCAAAAGCAATTTCCATATCAGTCATATATTTTATACGGGTATATTGACGTCTTTGCAGGAACTTATGTTTTGCAGGGCTTGCAATTACAAGAGTTTTGCCGTTGATTTCCTTTGCATAAGAATCAAAATGCAATTTACCATGACTTGTTTGAGTAAAAAATTCGCAGTAAGTATTTTCTAAAATCCCGTCAGGTTCATAATCAAGCTCCAATGTAAAATCGCCTGCTCTGACTTCTTTTACTCTGCCTTTATTTACAAACTTGTAATTTTGCGGAATCATTAAAATTTCCTGATTTTCAACAACTAATTCTCTCATCTTTGCCCTTTCAAAAATATAACTATATAATGAAATTATACACCAACAAAAATTTTAAGGCATAATGTTAAGAAATAAAAAAAAAGCCCCTCCTTAAACAAAGAGAGGCAAGCTGAGCAATCAGAAGAGTTGAGGATTTACATGTTTATAATAAATATTTTTTTTCACTGTTTCATTAGCTGAAATAGTAATCCTCAATAAAAAATATTAACTTAAAGCAGTATTTATTGATTTTTTGGCTAAATATATGATAATATAATATAAAAGGAGTTTAAGATTATGAAAAAGATTTTATTATTAACCGCAATTTTCGTAATGGGAACAGGAATAGCTAACGCATTTGAATATCTCGGACCTATAAATGAAGGTAACAGAAATTTCGCACCGCTAAAACAACACCAGTTTGAAAAACAAGAAACCCTTGATTTTGTTAATAACCCGAATGAATACAAGGTAAAAAGAGAGAAAAAAGATGCTTATCTTGATCATCAGGAAGGGAAACAACAAATAAACAATAATCGTCCGACACAAGCGCCTATGGAATTTACAAAAGGTGAAGACGGGCAGATAAGAATACAAGGAATTAAATAAGGTAAGTTATGAAGGCGGTTTTGATAAATCAAAACCGCCTCATTTTTTAAAGCGTAACAGCCTCAAGTTGTTCTTCGTCAAATCTTTTCGGGTTAACAGGAATAATAAACCCAAAAGTATTTGATTGAGTTTTTAAACTTTCCGCTATAATTTCACCACCATGAGCTTCTATTATTTTTTTAGACAAATACAATCCTAATCCGATACCGACTTTATTATACTTTTGAGAGTGAGAAACGTATTTTCTAAATAGCCCAAGCATCACTTCAGGCTCTATATACGGACTGGAATTTATTACTCTAAATTCAAAATTATTCATATCGGATTTTAATTCAACACGAACAATAGTTCCTGAAAAAGCATAACTAATCGCGTTAGAAAGAAGGTTTATAATAACCCGTTTTAATTCAATTTTATCCGCATTTACCCAATAATTTTTATCATTAAGTATACATTCGATATTAATAGAATTTTCCCGAGCAAGGTTAGAAATTTCATTTATGCTTTCATGCAGTAATTCAAACATGTTAACCTTGCTGTAATTCAATTTTACTGCTCCGCTTTCAAACTCGCAGGTTGATATCAGGGTATAAACCATATCGTACATATAATGACAAGAATCCAGAGTCAAATTAAGCATTTCTTTTTGCGGTTCGTTAAATTCACCCATCTGTCCGCTTAATAAAAGTTCCAAAGCCCTGACTTGAGCTATTGCAGGAGTCTTCAAATCATGGCTTAACGTTGCAATATAGGTTTCTCTTTGCTCTTGTATTCGTTTTTCCGCATCGATATTTCTTGAAAAAGTTGCTATAGCATAAATTTCCCCGTTTTTACTTTTCAACGGAGTTTTATGAACACTATACCGGCTGTAATCACCGTTTTTAAGTTTTATAGTTTTTTCTATCTGGTAACATTTACCTGATGTTAAAACCTTATCAAGCTCTTTTAACTCTTCTTCTTTTAATATTTCAGGCGATATTTCAATATATTTTCCGTCGATTGTAACATCTATTCCTGTATTAAAAAACTTTTGAGCTCTTGCATTTCCAAATAAAAACTGCCCCTTTTTATCCTGGACATAAGATAACATTGGAGCATTATTTATTAAATCATATAAATGAGCATTATCATTAGTACTTTGATTTAGTAATACATACGCAAAAAGCAACTTTAACAATAGCAAAACCAATAAAAAGCCTAAGGCTAAATGAGTTGAAAGTAATGTATTATCTTTAACCAGACAGTATAAAAGAAATACAAAGACCAAAACTGCTGCGCAATGTAAAAAATAAATCTTAAAATTTTTCATAACGCAGTTAAATTTAAACCATGTCATATTTTACACACCTCAACATTTGTTCTGCCATATCGGTTTTTGCAAGTTTTTTCAATATCGAATTAATATAAACATACAAATCCATTACTCCAATATTCAAAGAAAGTGCAATATCTTCTTTGCCAACCCCTTGTAAAACCAAGCTTATAACATTAAGCTCGATTGGAGTCAAAACCTCTTTCAGATAATAATAATCCGTTTTTGGCAGAATACCGACTAACTTAAAAATCGTATGTAAAAACCTGAAATCAAACCAGTATCCGCCGTTAAAAACTATATTCATAATCTTTTCAAAATGATGAACATCTAAATCATTCAACGCAAAAGCATCAACATTTGCAAAAATAGAACCCAAAATCCCCTGTTCATGCAAATTTGGAACAACCATTATGATTTTCAATTCAGGATTAGCCCTTTTTAAGATATTTGAAGCCTCAATACCGTTCATTTTTGGAAGCCACATATCTAAAAGGACCATATCAACTTTATTTTTAGAGATATATGCCAAAGCATCTTCCGCATTATCAAAATCCGCCCCGACTTTTACATTATTAATCATTTGACACATATATCTTTCTACTGTTCGTGTAAGGTTATAATCATCGACTATAACGACATTAATATCTTTTGATATTTCCATTTCTTCCAGCCTTTCAGGACTATAGTATTATTAAACACTAATTGTTTAATAAAAAAAATTGCCGAAGTTACCAATATAAAAATAGCCCGATTGTCATATGTAAAAAATAAACTATTCTTGTTCGATTTGACAAGAAAAATCAGGACATTGTTTCATTTTATCTAAAATTTCATCAAAAGTCAGCAATCCCGCAGTTGCACCAAATTCAGAAACCACACCGGCTGAATTAATAGACGCAGCAACAAGCGACTTTTCAATATTTGCATTAAATTTATACAACGCAGCACAAAAAGTTGAAGCAAAAGCATCCCCTGCCCCTAATGTTGAAGTTACAGGAGAGTCAAAACAAGGACAATAATAGTAATTCTTACCATCGTAAGCATAAGCTCCTGCTCCGCCGTCTGTGATTACAATTATCTGATAATCACAAACCTTCAATTTATGAAACATCGATTTTAAATCAGGATGTACAAGCATATTTGAAAACTTAACATCTTTCGTATCAGGACGAAGTTTAATTCCTGTTGCCATTGAAGCTTCTTCTTTATTTAAGACTACAATTTGAGCATACTCTAATATCTTTTTCAAATAATTAAAGCCTTTTTTAATACCTGTAGTTCCCGCATTAAAACATACATAAGTTTCGTTTTCTCTTGCAAATTTCACAATATCATCCAAAACTTTGTTACTGTCACCGTTTAGCGGTGCAATATATAATAATTTAGCTTTCTTAATCGCGTCAAAATCAATCTCTGATTTTTTAATATGCGCATTAGCACCTCTGTGAGCCAAAACAGTTCTATCGCCTTCAAAACTTGTTAAAATTATTGAAAAGCCCGTAGAATCATCCTTATCTTGGATTACGGAAGATAATTTTACATCAGTATGCTTAAAAAATTCAAAAATACCGTTTGAGTAAATATCATCACCGACTTTAAATATAGCTCCTGTTTTGAAACCGAGATTAGCAAAGTTTGTTGCAGTATTAACCCCTCCGCCTCCGACTTGAGATGCAAAATCTGTTATCTCAATCTTTGATCCGTACGGGTAACTCATAAAATCAGAACAACTGTCCTTCTTTCTGACAGATACAATATTTGCATCATCACACTCTACAAAAACATCCATTGTTGCACTTCCGATTGTTATGATATCACTGCTCATAATTTATACTCCCTTTTCTTTGATATTTTAACATAAAATATTAAATTATGTGAATTATTTATAAAACCAATAGCAAAAAAGAATCTTGAGAGAGCTTAGAACAAAGGACCAAAATAAGGAAATTATAATGAAAATACAATTTAACCCTCAAATCTACTCTTCTTACAATAAAAAACCATTATTAACAAAACAACAAATACCATCCCCACAAATAGCAAATTCTATAACCTACAACCCGATAACCTATAAAGATTTTAATATAAGTTTTGGCGCAAGAACCCCTGAGGACTTTTATGAATTTAACGCACAAAGTATGCCGTATTCAATGAGAAATTACCTTAATTATAACAAAGAAGAGCGTAAACACATTCCGCCGGAACAAATAATGAACGAAGTTTTCAAATATCTTGATGATGCTAACGATTTTGAAGATGTTAAAAAGAACTATTACCCTAATGAAGATTTATTTGCTAACCTGCATCCGCTAAGAAAAAATTCAAGAAAAGGTATTCTATCTGAAATTAAAGTAGCAAGAGATTTAAGTGACACTCCGCTTTTGAAAAACGGCTCGGATGACTTTGGAATGTATCTTTTGAAAAAAATTTATAAAGAAGGCAAAACCCTTAAAGAAATAAATAAGGATTTCCTTGAAAAAGATATCAACGAAGAATATAAAGGCTTTATCACAGAACCTGTCACCTATGATACAACCGGCGCATACGGAATAAAATTCCCAAATATCGGATTTTGGCACTCTTTTATTGCAACCAGAGATGAATATAAAAAATTCTTCGTAAACCTTCCCAAAAATATGGTAGACCCAAACAGAACAGAAGCCAATTCAAAATCATCAAGCTCAAAAACAACATCAAAAGGACAAGAAACTGAAAAAGGTGAAACCAAAAGGACACCGAGAAAATATAAAATAAAAGACTATCAGAAAAAACAACTGCAAAACGATATCAAAAAAACTAACGGCGATATTGATTCAACAACCGTTGAAAAAGCAGTAAGACGAAGATTCAGCAAAGATGACCCTGAAGCATCTTTTATCATTAAATACTTAAGCCCGATAATGACCGTTGCAGCAGACAAGGTTCATTTGTCAGAAGAAATGAGATATTTTAACGAATTTGATTCTAACCCGACAATGAAAAGATTTTGGAGTTCAAATCAGGAACTTTTAGACAACTACACCACAGCAATTACAGATACAATGGAATTATTCGAAGATGTTTTTGGTGGAGGCGGGCTTATTCCAATAAACAATAACTATGAACAAATCACACCAAAAACAGAAAACCAAAAACCTATAGATTTTGTAACCCCTGAATTTATTGAGCTTCTGGATTATACTCAAACAATTAAACCAAACCGCGATAAACGATACGCAGAATACGATGAAATGCAAAAACAGTGGGAACAACATTTTCTTGAGCGATACGGAGAAGTAAAAGAAGACGAAGTTATAAATAAATCCGCAACAAACGAGCCAAGTAATAATGAACCACATGAATTATCTTTTTCAGAAGTATTAGCTCAAAACCCGACAGCAAAAATATATTCATATAACATATGTGATACAGATGTAAAAATTGCTATAGACTCAAAAGAAATATTTGAGAAAAGTATTATTAACGAAGAACACCAAAATACACCTAAAAGTTATAGCGAAAAATTCGCAAGATTTGCGCTAAAACACCCTAAACTGACAGAAGATATACTATTAGGTTATGCAATTAATGTAAAAGACTTAATGCAAGGTAGTCTTTATTTCCCTAATGGTGTAAAGCGCACGGAAGAAGAACAAGAATTATTTAACCAAAAAATCAAATCTGAAATAAAATCACAACTACCTTCCCAAGACGAAATTTTCGATGTCCTGACAGAAATACACGAAGACTTTGAAAAGAAATATCCTCAATTTACTAAAAGAGTAAAACAAGCAATCAGAGAATATTCTACCACCTTAAAAACTCCAAGCAAAGAATATTTAAAAACTCTGGTAGAAGAACGAATCCGCACTTTGAAAGAAGCAGGAATGCTTGACGAAAATGTCAGTGAAGAAGAAAAAATCCAAACAACAAAAAGAATGTATGAACGAGTAACAGAAAATATCAGAAATATGAAAAACCATGTGATAGGTTATATGGATATCAATGAACTTGAAGCAGGAATTTGGTTCTTAAAAATAGGAAGAGATAAAGAAAATACCGCTGAAATAATGGATAATATATTACAAAAATATAATACCCCTTTGACAAAAAAAGAACAGATAAATATTCTTAACAAGTTTTTCAACATTATGGTAAATATGAATCCGGAAGATACAGAATATTACAATGCTCCTAACGTATCTCAAAGTTATCGAAGAACAATGAACGGTCTAAAATTAAAAGAAAATGCTAAAATAAAGAAAAACATAATTGAAATAATCTCTAAAAATATAATTACAAATGACAATACAACATTAAGATACCTTCTTGATGAAAATGGAGATAAAAATTTGCAAGAATCAATTGTAGAAACAGAAATAATTCCAATATTCCGTTATGAAAATCTTAGATTATTAGCTCAAGTAACAAATCATGATTTATAAAAAAACAAAGAAACGGGAAAATCTTCCCGTTTCTTTTTATCTGTTTAACCTATTAAAGACTTACTGAGCTTTAGCTCTGTCTTCATCGGTTACACCTTTGATAGTCAAGTTTACACGACCTTTTTCGTCGATTTTAATAACTTTAACTACAACTTCCTGACCAATAGTCAAATGAGGTTCAATAGTTTCAATTCTTTCGTTGCAAACTTGAGAAATGTGAACCATTCCGTCTTTGCCTCCGCCTAATTCAACGAAAGCACCAATAGGAATAATTCTTACAACTTTGCCTTTAACAACCATTCCGACTTCCGGTTTGAAGGTCAAATCTTTAATCATCTTAATAGCGATTTGAGCACCTTCCTGGTCGTTAGAAGTAATAGTTACCACACCTGAATCCTGAATATCAATTTCAGCACCTGAAGCATCAATAATTGCACGGATTTGTTTTCCGCCGGGTCCGATAACTGTTCCGATATCTTCTGTCGGAATAGTCATTGTTGTAATGCTTGGTGCAAACGGTGACATAGGTCCGGGTTCAGTAATTGCTTCTCTCATTTTACCTAAGATATGTAATCTGCCTTCTTTAGCTTGAGCTAAAGCTCTTCTTAATGTGGCATTTGCAATACCTTTAGCTTTCATATCCATTTGAAGAGCGGTAATTCCTGTATCATTACCTGTAACTTTAAAGTCCATATCGCCCAAGAAATCTTCAATACCTTGAATATCAGTTAAGACAACAGGTTCTTTGCCTTCTTCGGTAATCATACCCATAGCAACCCCGCCAATCATACATTTAACAGGAACACCAGCGTTCATCAAAGCCATTGAAGAACCGCAAGTTGAAGCCATAGAGGTTGAACCGTTTGATTCTAAGACATCTGATGTTACACGAATTGTGTATCCGAACTCTTCTTGAGAAGGAAGTGCAGGAACATTAGCTCTTTCAGCTAAAGCACCGTGACCAACTTCACGACGTCCCGGACCTCTTAGAGGTTTTACTTCACCTACAGAAAATCCAGGGAAGATGTATTTATGCATGTAAGTTTTTTCAGTTTCAGGGTCAACACCGTCAAGTTCTTGCTTCATAGCAGGACCTGCAAGAGTTGCAACTGATAATACCTGAGTTTGACCTCTTGTAAACACAGCTGAACCGTGAGCACGAGGAATAACACCAACTTCACACCAAATTGGACGAACTTCGGTTGGTTTTCTGCCATCTGCTCTAACACCTTCATCAAGAATCATTGTTCTCATAATTTTCTTTTCAGCGTTTTTAAATTCTTCTGCTACAAAGTCAATGCCTGTTTCTTCGATAATTTGCTTGATGTAATGGTCATCAGGCAAAGCATCGATTTTTTCTTTAACAAGTTTTTTAGCTTCTTCCAATTTCTCCTGACGATAAGTTCTGTCAAAATTATGGTAAGCATCAAAAATCATATCATGTGCGGTTTCATTGATAATATTTTTTAACTCGGTTGTATCGTAAGGGTTTACAAACACTTCTTTTTCAACACCGCAAAGTTTTGCAAATTCAACCTGAGCTTCGCATTGTTTTTTAATTTCTTCTTGAGCGAACTCAACAGCAGCCATAATATCGTCTTCTGTAACGAATTTACATCCTGCTTCAACCATGATTACAGAATCATGTGTACCTGCTACAACGATATCAAGGTCAGATTCTTTAGCTTGTCTGTGAGTAGGGTTAGCAATTAAGTTACCTTCGCTGTCGCGAGAAACTCTTACTGCACCAATTGGTCCTTCAAAAGGAGCTCCAGAAAGCATCAAAGCACAAGAAGCACCTAACATTGCTAATGTATCAGGTTGGTTTTCCTGGTCATAACTAAACAATTGAGCTACGATTTGAATATCATTTCTATAACCTTTAGGGAATAAAGGTCTGATAGGTCTGTCTATCAATCTTGAGATAAGGATAGCTTTATCACTTGCTTTACCTTCTGAACGGTTGTAACCGCCGGGAATTCTGCCGATTGAAGACATTCTTTCTTCATAATCAATTAATAGAGGGAAAAAGTCTATACCAACTCTTGGTTCTTTTGATACAACACAGTGAACAAATAACATTGTATCACCACATCTTACAGTAACAGAACCGTTAGTAGATTGACCATACTTCCCTGTTTCAATAGTAACGGTTTTACCACCGATTTCTAATTGAAAAGATTTTGTTTCAGGTTTCATAGTAAATTACCTTTTCTTTCTGCGCACTATCTTTGCGCCTTTAAGTTATACACTTCCGTTTACAGTTTTTATTATACCTCAAACAGAGGTAAATGAAACACAAAAATAAAATTTTAACTGTTTTATTAAAGTTTTCAGAAAAAATACCGTTAAATAAAAAGTAAAGAAAATAGGAGAAAAAATATGTCAAGTTATAGAAAAACCACACCTAACATATGTCGCCAAGATGCTATTAAATCAAAAGAAGTAATCATTAATAAACGACCTCAAACTTCAACCCCGCAAAAGGTTGCACCAAACTCTGTATTTAGTGCAGATACAACAAAGAATAACAATATGAAAATTGTTCATAGCACAAATATGGGAAGAACAATGCAAAGTTTAATCGGGCAAACTGAAAATAACGGACATGCACCTGCATTCATAACGGGTAAAGCATACACAAATCAACAATGGTGTGCTTATACAATATCCTATGCCATAGATAAAATTACAAAAGCTAAAGGTATAAAAAATCCGACAAAAGGATTTTATGCTGTAAGCCAATATAGGGATTGGGGGAGAAAATCAGGCAGATATAAACCAATAGCAACACAAAACGTATCAAAAGATAATTTTCAAAAAGATAGAGCCGCAAGAGAAAAAGAAATAAAAGCCCAACTTCCAAAAATGAAAGAAGGGGATTTAATCATTTGGAAATCCGAATATTACGCAAAAGCCTTTGAAAACGGAAAGGGTACAATGAAACACTTTACAAGCAGTCACATTGGTATGATTGAAAAAGTAGAGGGTGATTATGTATATGTAATAGAAGGAAACGCGAATGAAGCAAAAAGTGATAACAACTATGAAAGGTATATAAATTCAACAGATTCAATCATTGGCAATCAAAAAGCCGGAGAAATTGTAGAAATTAATCAAAATGACGGAGTAATAAGGAAGAGATATTCTATATCAGATTTAGCAAAATTCGGATATAGCGGCTTCATCGACATGAAAGGTTTATCAGATTAAAAGTACACATTTAAAGTATTTATGTGTTAATATATACACATACAACATGAATATTTTTTAAATGGCTTCGTAGCTCAGCAGGATAGAGCAGTGGTTTCCTAAACCAAAGATCGCGCGTTCGAATCGCGCCGGGGCCATTTTTGTTTTGTTAAAAATAATCATACCTGCGCGATGAGAACGCACAATGCGAAAGCATTGTTTGTCGTTCGAGCGCGAGTGAGCTGAGTGCGGAGGCGTTTTCTTTGGAGCAAGCTATGCTTGTGAAAAGAAAATCCGTAGACACGTTAAACGCGAACGAGCAAGACAATCGCGCCGGGGCCATTTTATTTTGTGAAAACATTTATAGTCACGCGATGAGAACGCACAATGCGAAATTTAGCACAAAGATATCTTCAATATATCTTAATATTTATCTGTTTATTCTACTAACTTTCAGATGTTTCTGCTATTATTGCTGAAATAATTAAACATTATGTAAAAATTTTATTCAGACAGGGGTACAAATAACATGAAAATCAATCCAATTAATTGTACAAATCAGTACAACAAAAATGACGTATCATTTAACGGTGGAATTCCGAGGAAAATAGTATGTTTCGGTCCACCTGCAAGCGGTAAAGGAACACAAACAAGCCATTTATCAAAAGAGTTAGGGTTACCGCATGTTGATATGGGCTCACTTTTGAGAAGTACAATAGCTTCAGGCAGTGAAGAAGGTCAACTTGCCAAATCTTTTATAGAAAAAGGACAACTTGTTCCGACTAAATTAATTGCAAAAATAATAGAAAACATGCTTGCAAGTTCAAAATGTAAAGACGGTTACATCTTAGACGGTTTTCCACGAAACCTTGAACAAGCACACTTACTTGAAGGTATCAACCAAAGAATTGAAGCAGGCAAAAAAACAATATTTCAGGCAATTAACTTTGAAGTAAGCCCAAAACTTCTTTTGGAAAGAATCGTTAATCGCAGATCCTGCCCTCAGTGCGGAGAAATTTATAATACAAAATTCAAAGCACCAAAAATTGAAAACGAATGTGATATTTGCCATATTCCGCTAAGACAAAGAGCTGACGATACAGCAGAAATTGCTCAGGCTCGTTTTAAAACTTATGATGAACAAACCGCACCGCTTATAAATTATTACAAAGAACAGGGGACTTTAAGCTCAATTGACGCAAACGGTTCAATCGAAGAAGTTTGGGAAAGACTTTTTTCCGTAATTAAACACTAAAAAATAAAAGATATTAATATTTAATACCCGTGTTATCAAAACTAATACGGGTATTTTTGTTACAAAATGTTAACATTCATTATATCTAAAGCAATTATAAAGAATATACAAACTTTATATATATAAAGGATATTAAGGGGAAAATAAATATGCTACAAGGATTAACGCCTGCCGGCTCTTATCGTTCGTCAGGAAGCGGTAACATTTTTAGTAAAGCTACAAAATCGACAAGCAACGGGTACACAATTTATTCAATTGCAGGAATAGGTTATGGAACAATAGACTACAGCACTCCAATAAACTTTACCGTGCCTAAAATAACAATTCCACCGATAACTCTTCCAAAAATTTCTGTAAGCACACCAAAAACAAACAGAGCAACAAACTCAAGCAGTTCTGAAGGACAGGGGATTTTCAGCACATTTGGCTCCTGGATTAAAAAAGGCTGGGATTATATAACTAACCTTGGTAAGGGAATCATATCAACCGCGGCAAAATATTTGGGATTCAATGAAAGAAACGGTTCTTATAAGAAATTTACAAATGGACGAACAGAGGCATGGTGCGCAGATTTCGTAACCTATGTTGTTAAAGAAACATTTAGACTAATGGGTAAAGCAATACCTCGCGGATTTGGTTCGGCGTCCGTATCAGGCTTAATGGCTTGGGGTAAACAAAACGGACGATGGGTTCAAACAGCAGGAAAAGGTAATAAAGCAAGTATTATCAAGCAAAACGTCAAACCCGGAGATATAATAATATTCAAAAACGGCGGAGCATCTCACACAGGTATTGTTGAATCAATAGCCGCAGACGGTACAATCCATACAATTGAAGGTAACACATCTGACCGAGTTGCACGGAGACGATACTCACCAAATAAAGCAACAATAACAGGATTTATAAAAATGGCATAATGAAAGTAAAAGGGTCGGGATTGCTAAATAGCAATCCCGACCCTTTTTTATAAAACTTGTGCCCGGGGGGATTCAAACCCCCGACCTTGAGCTTCGGAGACTCACGCTCTATTCAACTGAGCTACGAGCACATAAAAAGGTCAGACATTTGCCCGACCTTTTTAAAGCTTGATTTATTTTTTAAAATAATCTGACGCATCAACTCTTTGCTTAGCAATTTCAGGAGCTTCATAGAACGGACACTGGGTAATCCCTACCATTGCAGCAACAAGAGAGCTTGGGAAGATTTCAACAGCATTATTAAGTTCTTTAACTGCACTGTTATAAAATCTTCTTGCTGCAGCAATATGTTCCTCAACTTCAGAGTATGTTTGCATAGCTTGAATCATTGTTTGGTCTGATTTTAATTGCGGATAATTTTCCACATTAACCATTAACTGACCCATTTTGGTAGCTATTGCATTATCAAGATTGATTTTTTCAGAAATTGTTTCAGGATTTGATCTTAAACCGGCAGCTTGTGTTCTTAATTTGGTAATTTCATCCATCAAGCCTCTTTCGTGCTCCATGAATTTATTTGCAATAACCAATATATTAGGGATTAAGTCGTAACGTTTGTTCAATTGAACGTCAACTCCGCCCATAGCTTCTTTTACGTTGTTTTTCTTTTTAATAAGCGCAACATAAAGGTTGTATAAGCCTAATAAGATTGCCAAAACAACAACACCAATAATTCCATACATTAACATTTTTCATCCTCGCTTTCGCTAAACATTTAATATTATAACATATTTTTCACGGGTTTACAATCCCAACTTTTTATCAAGCTTGAAGTAATCAACCAGTTCAAGTATTGAGACAAACTCTTCAAATAAAGTAGTAAATTGTTCGTGATTATCAACGGGTTTTACCAAAGAACATAACGAGAACAAATCAGCACCCGTATGCGGAGCAATATAAACAGAATCTCCGTAAAAAGAACAGGAAATATGTTCTGCGTTAAATGCTAACTGAATACGTTTCAATCTTTCCATAAAAGCAGTTGTAATCAAATAACGAGATTCAATTTGGTCAGTTGCAAAAACTAAATAGTTCTTTTCAAACTCAGGATCTTCAAGATGAACTTCATTCAATTTATATTTTTTAACCAAATCTTTTTTATCTTTATTGTAAGCTTTTTTAGAACGGATTAAAGTCAGTCCTTCAAAATCTTTATTCATTTTTATACGAATAACAACTCCTTGAAATACTGTTGTTGAATTATTTCCGCCGCCAATTTCATACTCACATTCTGAAATTGCAACAGGAACTTTTCTATATTCACCTATAAAGCAATCATCAAAAGTTTTTCCACATTTATCTGCAACAGGAATAATTTTACAAGCACTAATATCTTTTTCTGTCACAGGCGGAGTTTGCTGCCAATAAAAACCCGGAATTGCACGCATTAAAATCGGTAAAACTTTCTTTTTAATCTTGTTTTCAAAATTTTTCTTAAGCATATGCCAAACTATAAAAATCAAAGCAATACAAAGCCCTGAAAGCTTACCTGTACCACTGCTGTTTGGACCGAATATAAAAATTAAAACAGCAAGAACAGCCAAAATAACGGCAGCCGTAACTGCACCCGTTAAGCGTTTTTTACGTTCACCCTCGTATTGCTGTAATTCAGGTAAAATACGGTTTACAACCATGTTTTCATAATCGGCTCTAAATTGTTCAATACTGTACTCTTTTTTTTCAGTACTTTGTTCTGTTTTGACTTCTTCTTGAACTTGTACAGTTTCTTGCGCAACAGGCACAGACGTAAGTTCATCAGCAGGCGTCGGTGTAGCCTGCGGAACTTCAACAGGGTTAACTTGAGGAACAGAATTATTAATATGAATCTTATTCAAACTGTTTCCGCCGTTACCTCCAAGACTTGGAATTGTCATACTTAACTCTCCTTCTTATTTTATTGTTTCGTAAAAAACAACTTCTTCTACAGCTTTTCTTAATTTTTTTGTTTGTACCGAATTTTCTTCATAACCAAGAATTAACAAATTCACAAGTACCTGCATGTTATTTAACCCAAGTTTTTCTTTTACTTTTTGAGCCATCTCATCTGATGTTTTTGTTAATTCATTAGCCATAGCGCCGACAACACAACATCCGATACCTTGTTCTTCGGCTTCCAAAGTCATATAAGAAACAGCATAAGTCAGTTGTTCAACACTTCTTAGCAAAGTTTCATATTCACCCAAAGTTGAAGGATTTAAAAGTTTTGAAGTTACAATACCGTCAATTGTAGATTCATCCAAACCTTTTTGAGCTAAAACTTTACCAAAATGAGTTTTATTCCAAGAATCTAAATCTGCTACGCAACAAATAACCACCTGAGCATTTTTAACCTGATTTTGCCCGCCGCAAGCTTCACAAAGTAAGTCTTTTGTTTCTTGAGATTTTACGACAACAAATTTCCAAGGCTGAACATTGACCCAAGACGGAGCAAGTCTTCCCGCCTCCAAAATTTTTTCTAAAACAGAATCCTCAATTTGTCTATCTGAATATTTTCTGACACTTTTTCTGTTTAAAATTGCATTCATAACCATATAAACTCTTCTCCTAATTTTTTTATAAATTTTCACCTGCAACAACTACGGTAAAATCAGTTGAGGCACACATAAATGTTGACGGATCATAAACAAATTGTCTTGATTTCACTTCAGGAACCTGTTTTTTTAATTCTGAATAATAATCTGTTGTAACATATTTTGAATGAGCAATAAACTGAGAATGAGCAGAACGTAAAGTTCCTGAACATCTGACTTCAATTCCTGCTGATTCTAAAGCTTTTTTCAATTGAGCCGCTTCAGTTGCTCTGTCGGGTGAACTCATAATACTTGCACTATATGATTCCTTTTTCCCGTCAAGCTTATTTCTATATATTAATCTATCTACGACTTCTTGAGTTTTTTCAGGATCCAAAATCCAATAACTTATATAACCATGCTTATTTGGAGCACCCGGAAGCATTGCAATCTCAACATTTTCCATATTAAGACCTTTTGCAAACGATGCATACTGAGTCATTTCATATAAAGACATATCGGTTTTTACATACTTATGAGCAACAGAAATAACCTTTGGAAGTTTTGCGATTGTTTCAGGCTTTTTCAAATCAGCCAACAAGCCTCTCAAGAACCATTGTTGACGCTGAGTTCTACCGATATCACCCAAAGCATCATGTCTAAATCTCAAATACTCAACCGCATCTTTTTCGGTTAAATGATGATTACCTTTTTGAAAGTTAATATGAAGATTACCGGCATTGTCGTTATATCTCATATTTTTCTCAACATAAATATCAATTCCGCCTAAAGCCCCGACAATAGCCCTGACAGCATCATCATGAAACATTACATATTTATCAACATGAACACCTAAAGTATCTTCCACTGTTTTAATTGTCATTTCAACACCGCCGATAGCATGAGCTGCGTTAATTTTCTGTACCCCCATACCTTTTGGCAAATATACTTTACTGTCACGAGGAATTGAAATAGCGTTAACCGTTTTTGTTTTCGGATCAATATTCATTAAAATCATGGTATCTGTACGGGTACCAACCCATAAATCAGAATCCGCACCATTTGAATCCACCCCCAAAAGTAAGATATTTTGACGTCTTAACCCGAACGGAAGGTTAAATTCAGGTTTTTCTTTTGAATTATTACCTAAAGACAACTTAGATAAAAAAGACGATACAACAGAATTTTTACCCAATGTTTCATCTATAAACTCTCTGTTATTTGCAAATAACAAAATTGCAAGAATTGCAGTCAAAAAAACTATCGTCATCAGCGTTAAAACTTTACGAAAAGAAGACTGCCCGCGTCCTCTGTCTTCGGCATATCTCTCAAACGGATTATCCGCTGAACCGTTTGAATATCTTTTTACCCTTCGACCTGTTTTTGTATATCCTCGTTTGCGTTCTTTCATTTTTACCATTTCTTTTATTTACCTTACTCAATGAATAAATATATTTTATAATAAAATACTCAGGAATATATACTATAAAATATGTATTTACTTGAGGTAATATTTTAAAAGTTTATCAAATCACATTACGATTATGACCTAAAAACAGCCTTAATATCTAAAACTTAACAAAATTTTACAAAAAATTTTTATTAAATTTTTAACAAAAAAATGCATTTTTTGATAAAAATTTAGTGTTTTTTGTACATTTTTAAATAAAAATTAAGTTAAAGAACCCTATTTTTATAAAATTATGCAAAAATTCATCTTTACATTAATTTTACATTTGAGCATTTGCGCGCAATTTTTTTTCTTGAGGACTTTTCAATAAAGTGTGCTTTGGTTATAATAAGAACATTCGGCATATATAGTTATAAAAAATTATGATAAATAAAGTTGAATTAGGTAGTGTAAATAGTAAGAATAAACCCCAAATGCAATATAATATTGCACAAAATAAGGGTCAAATGTCTTTTACAGGTTTTGGAAATGTTGTCGTTCAAAAAGCGGTAAAAGGAATCCAGAAGTGTGAAGAATCTCCAATGCTTAATGTTACCGTACTTGATTTGTCAACAGCGATTATTCCGAGAACAATTTTTGAAACGGTTATCGGCTCAAAGAAAAAAGAGAACTCTAATAAAGAACAGGAAGAAAAACCTAAAAGAAAATTTAACTTTGTCGGAGGTTTTGAAGCCCTAAGACGTGAAGGTTCAGGACTTTTAATTAACTGTATTATTCCAAGCTATGTTGTATATGGTGTTGCAAAATTACTTCAACGCCCTGTAATGGGTATGTTTAAGAAATCAAGCCTTGCAAGAAGCTGGGCTAACAGCGATACAATAAATCAGGTACAAGCTCACTTTAACCAAGCAACAGGTGCAACAAAAGAAGAACGTGTATTTAATACTCTAAAAACAATGTTTGATAATATTGAAGGTGTTGACGGAGATGTTTCAAACGGCGGATTAAAGAAATTCAGCGACATTTTTGCAAACAAAAAAGAATACAAAAACGCAATCAAAAAAATGACTCAACAAATCTTAAGCGACAATCCTAAAAAAGGCTACGCAACAGATATGTACAGGTATTTGGTTGAAACAAGCGGAATTTCTGAAAATATAAGATTTAAAGGCGATAAAAAATTCTTCTCAAGCAGTTTAAGCCATCTTTGTGAAAGCGCAGGAGATATTCTTCACGGCGCCGCACAAGAAGGTTTAATAAAAGACGGAACACAAAATCTGGACGAATTTGCAAAATACTTATCAAAAGCTAAAAAGCTTGTTAACTGGAAAAGTGTTTCAGGTCTGGGTTTAATCATCCCGCTTGCAATAGCAGCACAGCCTATCAACAGATGGATTACCCATAAAGTTGCAGGTAAAAAAGGCGCACCGATTTACAATGATGACAAAGAAAGAACTTTAACACCTGAAGAAAAACATAAGCTTACCGCAAAAAAATTCGTTGCCGTACCTTTAATGTGGGCAACAGCAGGCTTGTCAATGCTTATGGAAAGACCAAGCCTTAAGATGTTCCAATTTAAGAACATCTTCCCGACAATGGATCAGGCAAGATTAATTTCAGCTGCAACCTTCTCCAGCAGACTTGCAGCCTCAGAAGACTCTAACGAATTAACAGAAAGCACAATAAGAGATATCGCAACATTCTCAAGCTTCTATTTCTTAGGTGATTATGCTGCTAAAGGTATCGCAACTTACCTTGAAAAAACAAACAAAGACGGTATTAAGTTCATTAACGAACTGACTCCGAAAAAAGCCGGTGCAAATGTTCTTCAAAAATTCTGGCACTGGGCTAAACATACTAAAATGAAATCAACAGATGAATTAAGTGCTATTGCAAACGAAGCAACAAGAATAAAAGCAAGAAACTTAAGAGCAATTTGCCAGTTAGGAAGTATGGCATTCTCACTATTGTCACTTGGGGTATTTATTCCGATTTACACAAGAACCCAATCAAATAAAAAAGAACAAAAACTTCAAGAAAAACTTGCCACACAACCACAAACCTTTGGCGGCTCGTTTACCCAAAAGATGATAAAAGAAAACTCACAAGCATTTAAACAATTTTTCAACTAAAACAGAAATATAAAGGCAGAATATAAATGAAAATAGAAAACGACATTAAACCTCAATTTAACATAAAGCAAATCCAACGTAAGAACAATCAAAACGGATTAACAGTAACTCCTGCGAAAACTCAAAGTTTCACAGGGTTCAGTCCCGTTCCGCTTCTTAACTTTTTGGATACAAACCAAGCATGGGGTGCGTGTGCGGTAGATTTAGGTTTTATGGTCATTCCAAGAACGGCTACAGACTTCGGAAGAGGAGCTGATGCAGGTTTTGAAACAATGCGCAGAGAAGGTTTAGGTACAACAAACCATTCTTGCGTAGGCTTATACGGAACAGCCGCAGGTATGGCTCTTGCCGCTGCACTTAATCACACTTACGGATTAGGTAAAGGCAGTATAAAAGCTCATTCTATTTTTGCAGATACCGAAACTCTTGATATGCAGGGAAAAATCTTTACAGAAGCAATCAAGAAACCTAATCCGCTTGAAGAACATTTAACACAAGTTCTTTCAAGATATCAGGTGCAAACTGCTGACGGAAGCTGGAAAGGTTTTGGAGCTGACGAAATCAAAAAAGCAGCACAAATTCTTGAAAATGAAATCAGAACCGGCGGAAAGAAAATCAGCAAAGAAGCAGATTATAATGTAAGGAGTATTTTAAGATCATCAGTTGAAGGTATTGGAAATAACTTTAGAATAATATCTGAAGATGGTGCTAAAGAACATACTTCACGTTATTCTATTGACTATATCGTTGAAAATGCTTACAAACTGACAAAAATATTCATTAAAGATAAAGTTAAAGAAACATTTGAAAATACAGCCGATTATGCTCAAAACGCATTCTTAAAATCTATCAAAACAATGAACAAAAACCGTTCACTTGTCGGTATAGGTATCGCATCAGCAGTTGGTGTTTCAGCTCAACCACTTAATATGTACATTACCAAAAAGAAAACAGGTAACACTGGTTTTGTAGGCGGCGGTGAAGAAGATAAATCTGCAAAATTCAAAGCAAAAAAAGCGGTTTTTGCTACATTATTTGGTGCCGGTGTTCTTTCAACCATTGAAAATCCGCTCAAACTTATCAAAAATCCTAAATTATTAGGAGATGCACTTCTATTTAAAGGATTTTCACCGACAATTAAACAATTTAAGTTTATCTACGGTATAACAATTATGTCCAGATTCTTATCATCAAGAAACGATAATGAACTGAAAGAATCTACAATAAAAGATACATTAGGATTTGCTAACTGGTTAATCTTAGGTAACTTTGTACAAAAACTTGTTGCTCAAGGTTTGGATAAGACCTTGGTTAAACGTGACGGTAGAGGCATAGTTAACTGGTTGAAAAACTCAACATTAAAAACCAGAGAAGAAGTACTTCACTCAGCTTTAGGTAAAAAGGCATTCAAAAACGGTAAAGCCTTAAGCTTAATGGAAATGATAAAAGAATTACCAAAAGGTCATGCAGCAAGAAAACAATTAGGATTCCTAACACTTGCACAACTTGCAGGATACGCATACTCAGGTATCGTTTTAGGAACAGGTATTCCAAAACTTAACATTTACCTGACAAAACGTCGTATGGCTAAACAAAACGCTCAACAGCAAGATAATGCAACTGCAAATGATAACAAACAGGCTGTAGCTTATGCAAAAAGCTTAAACAACTTTACAGGCTATAAAATGATTCACCAGTAATTAACTCAATGAATTAGCGCCTGAAACGACCTCAATAATTTCCTGCGTAATTGCGGTTTGTCGGGTTTTGTTATACTGAATTGACAAATCATGTATCATTTTTTCCGCATTTGTTGTCGCGGCAGACATCGCAGTCATTCGAGAAGCCAGCTCGCTTGCCTGAGCTTCTAACAGTGCTTGATAAAAAATATTTGTCATATACATCGGAACAATTTTTTGTACAATATGGTGCATATCCGGATAGAATTCCATCAACGGCTCTAATATTTCATCGGCTATTCTGTCGTGGATGTCAACAACCCCGACAACAGGCAACACTTGCCAATCTTCAACAAAATATGTCATCATATTTTTAAACCTTGTTGTAACGATTTCGACTTTATCAATTTTCTTATTAACATAGTATTCAGCCATATCCTCGGCAATTTCTCTAGCTTCCATCGGAGATGGTGTATCAACGGCAGAATAATATTTTTTTACAATAGGACAACCAAGAATTTGGCATTTTTTCCTTAACGCCGAAATTCCTTTTTGACCTGCTAAAAACAGATAAGTTTCAATACCTTGCTCTTTATATTCTTTAATCCTTTTTAAAGTATCTCGAACAACGTTTGCATTATACGCTCCTGCAAGTCCTTTATTAGAAGTTATCACAAGAATACCGACATTTTTTATCTCTCGTTTATCTAAAAGTGCGGGATAATCATCAATTGCAGATTTTATCTTAAGTGTTTCTTTACTGTATTCAGTAACTGAATTTAAGAGTTTTTGAAACATTCCGACAAGTTCTCTTGTATACGGACGAGCAGATTTTACAGCATTTTCGGATTTTTTAACCTTCGCAGCTGCAACCATTTTCATTGCCCGTGTGATTTTTTTAGTACTTTCGACACTCTGTATTCTGTTTTTTATATCTCTTAAATTTGCCATTGATTTTACCTTTGAAACATACAAAACTTTTAAGATTCTGAATCCAGTTCAGAATGACAAAACTTTTGTATTTAGAATGTACTTTTAAAACTTGCAAGTCCGTCTGCTAAAACTTTCCTATCATCATCTGATAAAGCAGAACCCTCATTCAAGTGTTTAGCTAAATCAGAGAAGTTTGCATTAAAGTATACAAACCATTCTTTCTTAAACCTTGCAATATTTGAATTATCAATATCATCTAATACACCTTCATTTGCAGCAAACAAGATTGAAACTTGTTCTGCCACACTCAATGGATTATATTGAGGTTGTTTAAGAACTTCAGTAAGTTTTTGACCTCTTAACAGTTGTTTTTTTGTTGAAGCATCCAAATCTGAAGCAAATTGAGCAAAAGCTTCAAGTTCACGATATTGAGCAAGGTCAAGACGAAGTTTACCTGCAACCTGTTTAATAGCTTTTGTTTGCGCAGCACCGCCAACACGGGAAACTGAAATCCCCGCATTAATTGCAGGTCTTACACCTGCATTAAACGCATTTGATTCTAAGAAAATCTGTCCGTCGGTAATTGAAATAACATTTGTCGGAATGTACGCTGAAACATCACCTGCTTGGGTTTCAATAATCGGTAATGCTGTAATACTGCCACCGCCCAATTCATCATTTAACTTAACCGCGCGTTCTAATAATCTTGAATGTAAATAGAATACATCTCCCGGGTAAGCTTCACGTCCAGGCGGTCTTTTAAGAAGCAAACTCATAGCTCGATATGCTTGAGCGTGTTTTGATAAGTCATCATAAACAATTAAAACCGATTTACCCTGTTCCATAAATTCTTCACCGATTGCAACCCCAGCAAACGGAGCAATATACTGTAAAGGAGCTGACTCATTAGCAGTTGAAGATACAATTATTGAATAAGCCATAGCGCCGTGATCTTCCAAAGTTTTTGCAAGATGCGCTACAGTAGATGCTTTTTGACCGATTGCAACATAGATACAAATAACATCTTTACCTTTTTGGTTGATAATCGTATCAATCGCAATAGCAGTTTTACCTGTCTGCCTGTCGCCAATAATAAGTTCTCTCTGCCCTCTGCCGATTGGAGTTAGGGCATCAATCGCGGTTAAACCTGTTTGAAGAGGTTCATGAACTGATTTTCTTGTAACAATCCCGGGAGCTACTCTTTCAATCGGCCTTATTTTAGAATAAGGAATTTCTCCTTTACCGTCTAACGGCTTACCCGTTGGGTCTACAATTCTTCCTATAAGCCCATCACCAACAGGAACTGATGCGATTTTACCTGTTGTTTTAACAATTGTACCTTCTTTTATTTGCATACATTCGCCAAGTACAACGACGCCGACATTATCTTCTTCAAGGTTCATCGCAATACCAAGGGTTCCCAAACCGTCTTCAAATTGGACAAGCTCATTTGCCATAACATTACGCAATCCGTAAACCCTTGTTATACCGTCACCTACTTCAAGTACGGTACCTGTATTTGAAACTTCTGTTTGAAGTTCGTAGTTATCTATTTTATTTTTTATTATTGAGCTGATTTCATCTGGTTTTATCAATACCATAATGTAAATTCCCCTTCTTTATCTTGTAATATTTTTTTCTAAATCTTTTAATTTTGCTTTTATACTTGTATCAATAACCGTATCATCAAATTTAAATGCAAGTCCTGCAATCAAAGATTCATCTATCTTCCAAACAGGAACGACTTCACACCCAAGCTTATGTTCCAATTTGAATAATACATTTGACTTATTTTCAAAATTTAACTTAATAGGAGAAAAGACTTCAACAACTTTTAAGTTAGCTTTTTGTGCAAATTTTTCATCATATGCTCTATATATTGATGCTAAATCTCCAAATCGTCCTTTTTCTAGTAAAATTATCAAAAAGTTTAACAATTTTTCATCAATTTTCCCGCCAAAAACGACTTTAAATATTTCTATTTTCTTAAACAGCGAAATTGATGAGTTTGCGGCAACAATTCGCAAATCTTCGGATGAATCCAAAACTTCAAGAACTTGAGCAAGTTGATTTTTAAAAAGTTCAAACGAACCGTTTTCGGCTGCCGTTTGAAAAAGAGCATCCGCATAAATTTTTGAAATTGTTGATATTTTTGTTGAGTCTTTAATCATTATAAATTCACCTTATCAAGTTCATCCAAACTATCCATAATAAATTTATTATGAAGGTCAGGATTTTCTTTCAATAATTTTTGTATTTGAATCCCTGATAATTCAATAGAAGCAGCTATGGTTTTATCAGTCATGACATTAGAGATTTTCTTTTCTTCAACCTCTATGGTTCTATTAATATTTTTTTCTAAACCTAAAATGGATTTTTGAGCATTATCTTCAATTTCTGATTTAAAGATTTCACCTTTTTCTTGCGCTGACTTTTTAAGCTTGGTAATATCTTCAGGAAGTTTGTCAATTAAACTTTTCGCTTTATCTAAATTCTTTTTGGCGTTATTTTTTTCACTATCGGATTTTTTTATTCCGTTTTCTACTGCCAATACTGACTCGTCAAAAGATTTATTTAAATTAAGCTTTTTAACACACCAGGCAAGAACTATCAACATTAAAATAAAATTGATAACATTTGACTGTAGTATATATTTTAAAATAGAAATAAATTCTTGCATAACTAATCCATTACTTTGTTTATTGTTTCACTGTCAAAATCATTTAGACTGACGTCTTGTCCAAGAAGTTTTGAAGTAATTTTTGAAGCTAAATCTCTGACTACAGTATCTTTTACCGTAGCTTTAAGATTATCGCCTTCATTCATCAGAGCTTCTTTTTTTTCTCTGATTATATTTTTAGTATTTTCTCTTGCCACACTAATTTTATCATTAGCTTTGTTATGAGCTTCAGATACAATTTGTCTGATATCATGCCTGCATTCTTTTTGAGTTTGTTCAAGTTTTGCACTGCGGGTATCGGTAAACTCTTTAGCCGACGCATCAAATCGTTTTGCATCCTCGTAATTTGAATTTACATAATCCTCGCGCTGTCTGATAATTCTTAAAATAGGATTGTAAAATATTGCATTCATAATAAAAATGAATACAACAAAACTGAACATTGCAATTAAAAATGTGGCATTAAATTCTAACATTTTATATCCTTATTTAACAAAGATTAATAACAACGCGATAAGTAAAGCATAAATTGCAGTAGCTTCTGCAAGACCTGCACCTAAAATAAAGTTTTTGAAAGCTTCATCTTTAATTTCAGGCTGACGAGCGATAGCATCCAAAACTCCTTTTGTTGCAATACCTAAGCCTAAACCTCCGCCAATAGCACCAAAACCTATTGCAATACCTGCACCTAACTTTGCTAAATCTAATGTTGCTAATTGTTCAACTGTCATAATTTTTCTCCTTATATTTAATTAATGTATATTCGTCAAATTTACCGGGCAAGGTACGACTGACTATATTTACCCCTTTACCCCTCTTCTTTAACTGCCATAGAAATGTATGTTGTTGATAAAAGCGTAAATACAAGTGCCTGAATTAATGCAACAAACAACTCAAAAAGCATGAAAGGCAGAGGAAATGCAACAGCTGCAAGACTTAAAATCGTTGCAACCAGAACTTCTCCTGCAAAAATATTTGCAAAAAGTCGCAGAGCCAAAGAAAACGGTCTTACAAAAAGTTCCAGTGTATCAACTAAGGTAATAATAATTCCGTCAAGACTAAACCCTTTGAAAAAGAATTTAAACCCGTTACGTTTAACTCCGTAGAATATATAATAAATTGAAACAACTATAGCCATAGCTGCCGTCATATTTATATCGTTATTAGGGGAAGCCAATTCACCCGTATGAAGATGAATAAGTTTCCAAGGAAGCTGACCGACAAGATTAGCAGTTAAAATAAACATAAATAAAGTCAAAATAATTGCAATATGTTTTTGAGCTTCATCATTACCCATACTTGACTTTGCAATACCGTTAAAATACTTAACGATATTTTCACCAATTAATTGTAATTTACCCGGAACCATTGTAAGTTTTCTTGTTGTACATAAAGCCAGCACAATAAGTATGAGCATGGAAAGCCACATTGTAATAAGTGTATCAAGATTAAATGATACATTATGTCCTAAGATACTTGTCGTATAAACCCAATGTTCCATTTTTCTCCCTCTTCAGTTTTAGATTATAACAAAAAATATTTTTTCGCAAATATTATTTATTACCAGGTCAGCTCATCAAAGTCGGCAATTTTTACATCTGTAAATATTCGATTTACGGCATTTTCCACGCTGCCAAAGACCTTTGTATCTGATATTATATCCAAAAGTTTATTTCCGATAAGCCACTCATCTTTAACAGAATCATATGATAAATGGTTTTCAAAATCCCCACCCTTAAACTTTGAATAAGGGATATTTAACTTTTTCAAAACACCTTCCAAAAATTCAAATAAGCCTGTACTTCGAGGAGAAGATATATTATCCCGTTTTGAACCCAGAATAAGAGCTTGCATATTTTCAGGATTAAGCTTTTCTCTGACATTTTCCATAATATATTTTTCTAGCTTTGACCAATTATCGTTTTGAGGAATATTAGGACAAAGATGCAAAAATAAGACTTCATGTCCGTCATTTATCCCCAGAGCAGTGCAATCATAAACACCTTCAGTAAAGGCTTTATTGGCACAAACTGTTTGCTTAACAGTCCAGGGGTAAACAACATTGTTACGGCATCTTTTTATACTTTGCTTAAAAGCACTTTCGGGGACTAGTCTTATCCTTGATTGAAAAGAGATATTATTGTTCATACAATTTTATAAACCCAAACATAATAAAATTTGTCAAAAACAGATTTATATTTTTTGTTTATTGTATAATAAACTTACACGTGTATATTACCTCAGGGGAGAACATGAAAATAATAGGGTTAGAAGAGACAGATTCCACGAATAACTATGCCAAAATCAATATTGATACATTGGCTGACAGAACAGTTATTCATGCCAAACGCCAAAATGCAGGGCGCGGAAGATTAAACCGTAAATGGGTTGATTTAGGCGAAGGTAATCTTTTTATGTCTTTAGTTTTAAAACCATCAAATTCTTTTAATGAAATTTACCCGAATATTACACAATATTTATCCGTTGTATTATGTAAAGTTCTTGAATCTTACGGGTTAAAACCTCAAATCAAATGGCCGAATGATGTTTTAATTGACGGTAAAAAAATTGCAGGAATCCTATCTGAAACAATCATGCAGGGAAGTATTTTTAAAGGTTTGGTTTTAGGTATCGGGGTTAATCTTAACGCTAAACAAGCTGATGTGGACTCAATTCCTGACAAAATTGTTACTTCTCTGAATCTTGAACTTAAAACCAATATTAATTTAGAAGAATTTAGAAATAAGCTTACAGATGAATTTTTCAAAAATTACGACAAATTTTTAGAAAACGGATTTGTGATGATAAAAAACGAATATATTAATAGAAACTGTTTTCTAAACAAAGAATTAAATGTGCAATTATTTAATAATATAGAAAGCGGGTTTGCTAAAGGAATAACGGATAAAGGCGCTTTAGTATTGCAAACCGCACACAATGAGGAATTAGTACTTACAATAGGAGATATTTTATGAGTGGAAATTTATCAAACGGGTTAGTATTACTCGGCATGGGCATGGGATTTGTACTATGCTTTTTGACAATCTTAATTTTTGCAATGTTTATTTTAAAACATGTAGTTGCTTACTTGAACAAACTGTTCCCTGAAGCTGTGGAAGAAGTAAAAACAACAGCGAAAAAGGTAAGCACAAACGTAGATGAAGCAATAGCAGTAGCTTTAGCCGTAATCGCTGCAAAAAGAAGAGGTTAAAAACAATAATTATTAAATGAAAGGAAAAATATATGAGTAAAAAACTTATTAAAGTTATGGACACATCTTTTAGAGATGGTTTCCAATCAGTATACGGAGCAAGAGTCTTCGTTGATGATTTCATTCCTGCTTTAAAATCAGCAGTTGATGCAGGTATCAGACACTTTGAAGTTGCAGGCGGTGCAAGATTTCAATCACCGATTTTCTACTGTAGAGAAAACGCATTTGAAACAATGGACAAAATCAGAGCTGCAGTAGGTCCTGATATCAACTTACAATCATTATCAAGAGGTGTTAACGTTGTAGGTCTTGATTCTCAACCTCGTGACGTTATTGACCTTCACGCTAAAATGTTTGCTAAACACGGCGTTACAACAATCAGAAACTTTGATGCTTTAAACGATGTTAACAACTTGTTATACTCAAGCCAATGTATCAAAAAACACGGTTTAAAACATGAAGTTACAATCACAATGATGGAACTTCCAATCGGTTGTACAGGGGCACATGATGTTGAATTTTATGAAAAAGTTCTTCGTTCAATTTTAGATGCCGGTATCGAATTTGATTCATTAGCATTCAAAGACGCATCAGGAACATCAGCTCCTCGCAAAGTATTTGAAACAATCAAAAGAACTCGTGAAATCTTAGGTGCTGATGCGGATATCAGATTCCACTCTCATGAAACAGCAGGTACAGGCTTATCAGCATACTTAGCAGCATTAGAAGGCGGAGCTAACTGTATCGACTTATCTATGAAACCTGTTTCAGGCGGAACAGCTCAACCTGATATTGTTTCTATGTGGCACGCATTAAAAGGAACCGAATACGATTTAGGTATTGATGTTGAAAAAATCCTTAAAACAGAAGAAATATTTAAAGAATGTATGAAAGATTACTTCTTACCACCTGAAGCACTTGCAGTTAACCCTCAAATCATTCAATCACCATTACCTGGCGGAGCTTTAACCGCTAACACTCAAATGCTTCGTGATAACAACTTAATGGATAAATATCCTGAAGTTGTTGCCGCTATGAAAGAAGTTGTAGAAAAAGGCGGTTTCGGAACATCTGTAACTCCTGTTTCACAATTCTACTTCCAACAAGCATTCAATAACGTAATGTTTGGCAAATGGAAGAAAATTGCTGAAGGTTACGGAAAAATGGTTCTTGGTTACTTTGGTAAAACGCCTTGTGAACCTGATGCTGAAGTTATTAAAATTGCAGAAGAACAACTAGGTCTTCAACCGACAACAGAAACTGTAGTTGATCTTAACGACAAAGACGAAACAAAAGGTCTTAAAGTTGCACAAAAAAGACTTGAAGACGCAGGTCTTGAAGTTAATGACGAAAACTTATTCATATCAGCAGCTTGTAAAGAAAAAGGTATCTTATTCTTACAAGGCAAAGGAACAATCGGAGTTCGTAAAAACGAAAATAAATCAGAAACTCCAAGTTCTTGTGAACCGGCAGGAAACGGTTACACCGTTACAGTTAACGGTAAAAAATACGCAGTAGCATTAGAAGGCGGAAAAGCAACAGTTAACGGTAAATTATACGACTTCAACGTAAAAGAAGGTATTGAAGCAAAAGCAGCAACAGGTGACGGAACACCAATTAAAGCAGCATTACCTGGTAACGTATTAAAAGTATTGGTATCAGAAGGTGATACAATTGCAGAAGGCGATGTTATCGCTGTTGTTGAAGCTATGAAAATGGAAACAGAAATTAAATCACCTGTCGCAGGTACTGTAAAATCTGTTGATATTGAAGTAGGTAACAAAGTTCAAACAGGTCAAGTACTGGTAACTGTAGGTTAGTCGGGAGGTAAGAAAAATGATATTATCAGAAGGATTAATGCAGTTGTGGCAATCAACAGGCATTTATAACATGATAGAAAAAGCAGATCCCGCTATTACAAGCGGATTTGAACAATTCCTACACCAATTCGGACACCCGATAATGCTTGTTATCTGTTTGTTCTTACTTTGGTTAGGTATAAAAAAACAATATGAACCGTTATTATTGGTTCCTATCGCATTTGGCGGTTTGTTATCAAACATTCCTATGGCAGGCATTGCAGACCCGACAGGGTTCTTAGGAATAATTTATGAAGCAGGTATTCATAAAGGTTTATTCCCATTAATTATCTTTATGGGAGTTGGCGCAATGACAGACTTCGGGCCGTTGATTGCTAATCCAAAGACTGCACTATTAGGTGGAGCTGCTCAATTTGGTATATTTGGAGCGCTTTTACTTGCTCTTTGCTGTTTTGGATTTACTCTGCCTCAATCAGGTGCTATCGGTATCATCGGAGGTGCTGACGGTCCGACTTCAATTTATGTAACTTCAAAACTTGCTCCTGAATTATTAGGTGCAATCGCTGTTGCCGCATATTCATATATGGCATTGGTTCCTGTTATTCAACCGCCTATTATGAAACTTTTAACAACCGATAAAGAACGTCAAATTCAAATGGATCAATTAAGACAAGTTTCAAAAAGAGAAAAAATCATATTCCCTCTTGTAGTATTAGGGTTATGTATAATCTTCTTGCCTGATGCTTGTCCGTTAGTTGGGGCTTTGACATTCGGTAATCTTTGTAAAGAATGCGGAGTTGTTGACAGATTATCTGATACAATGCAAAACGCTTTAATCAATATTGTTACTATATTTTTAGGGTTGTCTGTCGGTTCTAAACTTTCAGCAGAACAATTCCTAACTGTTCAGACATTATTTATTCTTGTATTAGGTATTATTGCATTTTCATTTGCAACAGCCGCAGGAGTGTTAATGGCAAAATTGATGAATGTTTGTACAAATGTTATCAGTAAAATTACAGGCAAAGAAATTAAACCTATCAACCCGTTAATCGGTTCAGCAGGAGTTTCTGCAGTTCCAATGGCGGCTCGTGTTTCAAATAAGGTAGGACTTGAATACAATAATCAAAACTACTTGTTAATGCACGCAATGGGACCAAATGTTGCAGGTGTAATCGGTTCTGCGGTTGCAGCCGGTGTATTGCTTGCACTTTGCCACTAGTAAACAGAAAAATCCAAGACGTTAACAAAAAGCTCCTAAAACTAGGAGCTTTTTTTGTTAAATAAAATAAAACTTTCTAAACCCTCTATAAGATTTTTGTTACGAATTTTAAAACTTTGATTAGTTCTTACATTATCAACTACAAAATATTTCTCAAATTGAGTTAACTCAAGAACATCATCTTTGTTATCATTTGCTACTCTTGAAATGAAACTGTCAAAATAATCTTCAAAACCTTTTTTCTCTGAAACAGCTCTATTTAAAGCATTTAATGCCCTTTTTGTCTGGTAAATATTTGTATTAAATCTTGAGGTAAAATTTAAATTATTATTATATTGTTGAGTATTATAAATTTTCATATTTATCAAGTCCTAACTCTTTTAAAGAAAGTTTTTCCAATTCAATTTCCTTAATTTTCAAATTTTTAACTTCGTAATCAAGAAACGTAGAAATTATTCGGCGGATCAAAGTTTCACCTTTAGCATCAAACATTCTGTTTTCATTTAGCAAATCACAAAGAATTTTTATTCTGTCAGCCGAATGAGCAATTTCAGGGAAGCGTTCCCTTATAACATTCCGAACCCCTCTAAGCCCGTCAACAAGCTGACCGGTATACATTTTGTTTACATCTAAGCCTGAAAGATCTTCTAACAGCTTATTTTGTCGTGGATTTGAGATTTTTGCATCCTCAAAAAAACAACCGGTTGCACTTTCTATTGCAACTTTTACGGGAATTTTTATACCAAATGACGGTGAATACGAATTTATTTTCATATTACCTATAAATCTTCTGAATTTTATTTTTTGCCTTTTTGTAATAAAATTTTAATATGCAAAAGAAACTATCATTACAAATAAACAATGAAAAAATTAAAGAATCCGTAGAAAAATACTTTAAAGATTTAGATATTGAAATTTGTGATATGAAAAATGCAGACCTTATCGCACTTTACGATAGTGATTGCAAGGTCAATACAAAAACAATAAACCTTCATCCTTCACTTTTACCCTCATTCAAAAGTCACGATGCAATAAAAGAAGCTTTTCTTGAAGGGGTAAAAGTCAGCGGAATTACAGTTCACCAAGTTGAAGAAAACAATTTCTACGGCAAAATTCTTGCTCAAATTCCTGTACTGATAGGAAATGATACACATTTTGATGAATTTGAAGCAGAAATTATAAATCTCGCTACAAAGATTTACCCAAAAGTTATAGAAAAAATCATAAATGAAGAAGTTTTTGATTTTGATGATTTATTTAAAAACAATTGCAGCGGGAGCTGTTCAAATTGCGGCGAATGCAGTCATTAGACTTTATCTTGAGTATTTATATTAAGTTTATTCATAACAGAATTAAAGAAAGCTTTTTTCTTCTTATCTGAAACTTTATCAGGCAAAATCACGGCAGGATTGATTATTCGCTGTTTTGAGGAATAAAGCGTCTTTATCTCTTGTATTTGTGATTTTCTCATTATTGTTCAAGCCTCTTAATTCTAAAAATAGGGTATAAACTTTTTATCAAAATGGGGTTTGATAAAACTATAAAAGCTCCATTGGTTCAACAACGAAATCGATTATAAATGTTCCGTCTGTTGAAAAAGCTTTAGAAAGAGCAGCTTCAATCTCATCAATTGATGAAACTCTAACTGCATTCACTCCGTAACTTTTTGCCAGCGTCAAAAAGTCAGGATTAGAAATTTTTGTTTGAGAATATCTGCCATCACACAACTTTTCTTGAAGTTGTCTAACCATCCCAAGGTATCCGTTATTTAAAATCATAATTTTTATATTTAAATTATTCTCAACACAAGTTGCAAGTTCATGTAATCCCATTTGGAATGACCCGTCACCTGCAATACAAATAATATTTTTATCAGGACAAGCAACAGATGCACCTATTGCAGCAGGGAACCCGAATCCCATAGTTCCTGAACCGCCTGACATTAAAATTTGTCTGTCTTTACAAAATGTCAGATTTCTGGCAGCCCATAGTTGGTGCTGACCGACTTCTGATGTAAATATTACGTTCTTATCTTTTGTAAATTCATCAATTTTACTGATAACTTCAAAAGAGTGAAGCTGATTTGTAGTTTTTTTGTTAGGTGTATTTAAAGCTTTCAATTCTTGAGCAAATTCAAGCCATTTAGAAAAATTCCGGTTAGTTTTTGAATTTAATTGTACCAATAATTCTTTTATATCCGCCACTACAAACTCAGACGCTTGAATATTTTTAGAAATTTCATCAGGATTAATATCAACCTGTACAAATTTTTCTGATAAATCAACATCTTTAAACATACAGGTTATTCGGTCATTAAACCTTGCCCCAAGCGACAAAATTAAATCAGCATCTTTTAAAATCTGATTAGCAGACTTATCACCAAAGATTCCTATCATTCCAAAATAATTTTCATCACTTTGAGGATAAGTTCCAAGCCCCATCATAGTATCAACAACAGGGATTTTTATCTTTTTAGCAAACTCAAAAAGTTCAGACTCGGCTCTTGAGTGTTTAACCCCGCCGCCTGAAACTATAACCGGCTTTGAGGAAGCTTCAAGTCTTGATATAATTCCATCAATATTTGGTAAAGCAGATTTATTATCAATTATAGATAATTCATCCAACTTCTCAAATTCAACATCTTGAGAAAAAATATCTTTCACCAAATCAACGACAACAGGACCTTTTTTACCGCTCATAGCTGTTTTAATTGCATGCTGAAGGGTTGATTGAATCTCTTCAGCCGAAGTTATTTGATAAGTTTTTTTAGTACAAGATTTTGTAATATCACAAATATCAGCTTCCTGGAAAGCATCTTTACCGATTAAACCTTTCATAACCTGACCTGTCAAGACAATCAACGGATACCCGTCAAGATAAGCATTAACAAGTCCTGTAACTGTATTTGTAGCACCGGGACCTGAGGTAACAAGGACTACACCGCATTTCCCGCTGACTCTTGCGTAACCTTCGGCAGCATGGACGGCTGATTGTTCATGGCGAACCAATACATGCTTAATTTCAGGACAGTCGTATAATTCGTTATATAAATCTAAAACAATTCCCCCGGGATATCCAAAAATCGTATCAACACCTAAACTCTTAAGTGTTTCGATAAGAATTTTTGCTCCTTTTTTAGTTTTAGTTTTAATTTTATTTTCGACTATCATGAATAAATGTATTTCCCTTATCTGACTTGTTTTATAATATCACGGATATTTTTTGATATCAAGAAATAAGGCTGATTTTTACAATGAAAAACAAAACAAGGCAAAGAATCTTCCTTGCCTTGTTTTTGGTCTTTACATATCACAGATTATAAAACTTACTTACCGATTAAAGTATTCCAAGCATCTTTTTTCTTTTGAACTTCTTTTTGTCTGGCTTTTTGTCTTGCTTGGGCGTCTTTTTTAGCTTGGGCTTGTTTTTTCTCCCAATCTTTTTTCCTTTGCTCAACTGCTTTTTGGTTAGCTTCTCTTTGCTTTTGAATTTCTTTTTCTCTTGCTTTTTGTCTTGCTTGAGCATCTTTTTGAGCTTGAGTCATATTACTTTCAGCTTTATTAACCTTATTTGCAGCATTATTTAAAGCATTTGAAATTGAACCTGCAAATGATGCTGAACCAAGTGCAACAATGCTTAATGCCATCAATGATACTAATAATTTTTTCATTCGTCTTCTCCTTTTTCTTCTTCAGAACCTAAAGATTCTAATTTTTGTTTTTTCAACTCTAACCTAAACTCTAAGTATTCTAATTCTTTTTCTTTATGTAACCTTCTAATGTCATGCCTTAGCATTTTTTTCTTAAGTTTTATATATTCATTAGAACGATTTTGACGTTCTTTTTGTTCATTTTTATCTTCTTTTGAAGGCTCGGAAGTTTTAAGGTTTTGTTCTGTTGTACTTTCAAGTCCTTGAGTTGATTGAACGGGAACTTCAGACTTTTTCGTTCTGCAATCCGCGCTAAGCCCTGAAAATAATACTAAAACCAATAAATACAATCCAAAATTCTGCATAGCAAGAGCATACTCTAAAAACTAATATTTTGCAATAATTTCGTTTATGCCTTTTTGAGCAACATTAAAGATTTCAATCATTTTATCAAACTCATAAGGCTCGCCTTCTGCTGTTGTTTGAAACTCAATAATTTTACCGCTTTTTGTTAAAACAACATTAGAATCCACTTGAGCATGAGAATCTTCTGCGTAATTCAAGTCTAATCGAACATCGTCTTCAACTATTCCTGCTGAAATCGCCGCAACAGGTTCAATTATCGGATTTTCTTTTAAAGTTCCGTCAGCTAAGAGCTTTTCAACAGCATCAGATAACGCAACAAACCCGCCGCAAATACTTGCGGTTCTTGTACCGCCGTCAGCCTGGATTACATCAGCATCAATCGTAATAGTTAAATCTGGCATTTTTTCTAAATCAACACAAGCTCTTAAGCTTCTGCCAATAAGTCTTTGAATTTCTTGGGTTCTGCCTGAGATTTTGGTACGTTCCCTTTGGCATCTTGTAGCAGTTGAAGACGGTAAAAGTGAATACTCGGCAGTCAGCCAGCCTCTGTTATCTTCTTTATCCATCCATTTTGGTTTACCTGTTTCAACCGATGCAGTTGTTATAACCTTTGTATCCCCAAACTCAACCAAAACCGACCCGAGTGCGTGTTTGGTATAGTTTCTTGTGAATTTAATTTCACGAGTTTCATTATTTTGTCTGTTTTCTAATCTCATATTACAACCCCCTTTCGTAATCCCATATATAAATCTGTCCGCAGTATCTGCACACAGCGTGTTCATTCATAAATTGCAAATCAGGCACAAATACATACCCGTCAACCGAGATTTCTATTTCGCCTTTTTCGTTATAACGTTTTGAAAAATTCTTCTCACCCGTGTAATCAGGAGAAAACATCAGTTCAAATTTATCAACGGATTTACAATTTTTGCATACAAACATTGATTATTCCTCCGCTTTAACCCTCTTTTTTCTAATCGGAACCTCTTTTTTCCTGTTCAAATCAGAAAGATTTACGTACCACAGCGTCCAACAAATACTTCTAATAGGAAGTGTTAAACCCATTATGATTGATGAAAGTATCGTGTAAAATATAGATTTTGAAATCATATCAGGCGTTATTATCGGATAATGGAAATATGTAAGAACTTTATTTGTAAAATCAAGCGGAATTATATTTGTTACAAAATTAAAAAGTGAACAAATTTTATCTGTTAAATTCAAATAATCAAAAACGACACTTACTCCAAGTGTGATTATATGAATTGAGAAAAACCATAAAATTGCAAGGATTATCACAGTTCTGAGCCAGTTTCCGCGAACAAGCGCAAAACTTCGTTTAAAACAATCAACAATACCTAAGTCCTGTTCAAAAGTAAATACCTGATAAACAAGTATAAAATAAATCCAAAGAATAAACCCCGGAATCATAAGTAAAACATTACTTGCAAGAGCGCTTAAAATTCCGACAGAAGCCAAAAACATGACGTATTTAAAAGTTCTTCTTGTTGCAACTTCGTTATGGGATTGAAAATCATAAACTTTTCCCGTACTTATTGCACCTTCTGTCATTGAGTTAAGCGCAACATAAGCAACCATAAAATCCCAGAATGCTTTAGCAAAAATCAACAGCCCCGGAAGTGCCAGCAGAATAATCAACAGCAAAGCATGCGAAACACTATCAACTCTTTGAGCTATTTTTTCGCCAAACCCTAATGATAATCCGAACGCAAGCGCTATACCAAGAAGCTGTCCGAACACAGGGAATAACATATACACTACAAACTTATCAATATTTGTAAAATAAATCTTTATACTCTCAGCTAAAACAACCCAGATGCTATTTTTTATTTCATACTTGGACATAAAGCCTCCTTTGTAATATAATTTTATTACAAATAGGGCTTTTTAGATGAAAAATTATAAAGAACTGATAAAATCTTTTACAAAAGATGATTATAAAACAGGAAAAGTGAATTTACATATTCACTCAACTTATTCAGATGGGAAAGCTGAGTTTACATCTATCGCCGCTCAAGCCCGTGAAAAAAATCTGAAAGCCTTTGCAATATCTGATCATAACACGGTTCAAGGTCATATTGATAATCCTGATTCAGGCGCAATTCCCGCTGTGGAATTTGATGTTTGGTATAAATACATATTCCTGCACTTATTAGCCTACGGGATTGATGTTAATAATGAAGAATTAAAACCTTTCCTTGCAAAGAATAAAAAGGAAACAGAAGCGGATATTGTAAGAATTTTTGCCAAAAGGAACCTTAAAGAGCTTATAAAAGCAATCCACGCCTCAAGTGGAATAGCAGTTCTGGCACATCCTGCCTGCTGTTGGGCGCTGAGTCTTGATGATTTTGTAAAAGACCTTATTGATATAGGCTTAGACGGAATTGAGGTATATTATCCTTACCCGAGGTGGAGAAAATATATAAAATTCTCCAACCCCGAGCAGGTAGAAATCATTGCCGACAAATATAACCTTATTAAAACAGGCGGAACAGACTGCCACGAACTGTTTATTTAACGTTTTTAACAACCCATTTAAAATACTCGGTATCAGTTTTTGCCTTATGAGCGCAAGCAATACCGTTTAACTCCTCAGAACTTGTTAAAGAACAATATTGCTCCAAATTCGAATACTTGGTACCTGAGCTTCCCATTGTCCGAAGTTCACCGTCTTTAAACTCAAAAACAAAAAGGTCATACCCCATTCGGTTAGGAGGGTTTTGAGCACCGTTTAAGTCTGCCATAACCCAAACCCACCCACTACGTGAAGGGCTATCAACATTTATAAACGTACCGTCAGGCAATATAAACTGATAATCATCAAAATAAAAAGGAACAATCTCGGCACTACCTGTTAAATTCTTATAAGTCAAAGAGTGAATTCCTCTATAATTATAACAGGGAGTAGTCAGTTTAAACATATTACAAATCGTTATTCCTCTGAAATAATTTTTGAAAGTCAGATAAAACGGATTAGCATACCTGTCATAAGTTGAAGGATCTAAAGACAAATCATCGGCTTCCATTTGCTTAAACGCCTGCTGAACAACCGAATAAGTTTTTAAAAACCTTGAGCGTAACTGGTGAGCCTTGTAAGCAGTCATAAGCCCAGGAATAGTAATCGCAGCAACAACACCGATTATACCAAGGGTGATCAAGACTTCTGCCAGTGTAAATCCTGCTATCTTTATAATCATTCCGTGCTCCGACACGGAATCTATCAATGTTAATTCTTCCCGTAAGGGGTAATTGGCATGGATAGACTCTGAATCAAGTTCAGAGTGACAGAATTTCTGAGCTGCCCAGCCGCTTAGATACATTAATACACCCGCAAATCCGTTCAGGAGAAAGCTTAAAGTGTTACCCCCCCCGAAATCCTAACTATAGCTTGATTTTTCATACTATTTTCCTCCTGTTAAATTTTCAATTTCTGAAATTAATTCATCAATTCCCTGATTACTTTTTATAGATTTTGCTCTGTTTGCATACTCTGTTGCCAATTTATATTCCTGAGTATTAAAATACAAAACTGCTTTATTATAGTTTATTAAATACTTCTCATCATCATTATTTACCAGCTTTTCGGCTTGATTTAGAAGTTTTAGGGTAGAGTCAAAATCGCCTAAATCAGCATATACTGTCGCTAAATTTATGTATCCTGATGCTATATTCGGATACTGCTGAATGTATTTTTTATATTCTGTCAGCTTCTTTTGTAACCTGACTTCATCCCCTCCGATAATTAACGGAGCATAATAAAAATTCTCGCTTGATAAGTCTTTTACATTCGAAATTGTCGGCTTTAATCGATACAAAAGAGCCAAAGTTCTTAAATCCCGCATAGATAAAGAATGTAATGCAGAATACACGGTTATTTCACCATCTTTTGCCGCAAACATAATGTCTTTTGGATTTTCGCTATGTCCCATTATTCCAAGAGTATGTCCGATTTCATGGACTGCTGTATTATAAATTTCTAAATTAGTAAAAGGTTTGTTTAAAGGATTGGTCTTATAAAAAGCTAAACTCATGTTTTGTAAGACATTATCTTTACCGACACTTGGCTCAGTGTAAGCTACAGAATACCTGCAAACACCACCGGAGCAAATATCACTCGGGATATCTTTAAACTTGATTAGAATATTCGCCCCATCCGATTTTTCAACCAAATCAAATTTTACAAAATTTGTCCGTTCACTCCAAGCTTCAAGCGCTGTTTTAATTGCAGGATAATAATACTCGGGAACATCAGAAGAATGCTCAATATAAACCTTTAACGGAAAAGATTTAATATCCCACCTTAAAATATCATTACCCATTGCCGCATTATAAATATAATTATTATCAACACCATCCAATAATTTATACCTTAAGGCTGATGTTTGAACTTTTGCAACCTTAGAAGCTTCATCCTGAGGCAAATTGATTGCCATTTCGTAAAGTTTTTTCTGCACAGAATATGTCGGTTTTGATTTAGACAAAGCCATTACATAATAATACCTTGCCTGAATTCCTTTATTATCTGCAAATAACGATTTTTCAAAATAAGGCAGTGACTGCTCATATTTTCCGCCGTCATACATAGATTTTGCAATGTTATAATTAACCAACGCCGAAAATGGTGATTTATAAAACAAAGCAACCAACAATACAATAAAAAATATTCCAAGTAAAATCTTACGCATCTGCTCTCTTTTCTTCCAAATCCATTTCTAATTGACGGGCTAAAGCTCTTGTATCACCTTTAAGCTTAAAGTATTCCGCAAATTTTGCTGTCGTTTTAACATTAATACTTCTGCCGTTTTTATCTTTTTGTTTTGCCACTAAACCTTTTTCTACAAGTTCTGCGACATGTTCATACGCAGCAGAGCGAAGTTTCACAAGCTCGGTTTGGCGTATAGGCTCTTTTAACGCAATAACAAGAAGGGTTCTTAACACCGCAGGCGACAAATCTATCGGACAAATCTTTTCAACAATATCACTATACTCTTCTTTTACCTGCAAAATATAGCCGTTTTCATCATCAATTTCCAATGCTCCATCGCGGGAAGCGTAATCCATAATAAGCTCTAAAATAGCTTCTTCAACTTGTTCAGTTTCAACATCTAAATATGTGGCAATCTCTTCAACAGACAGAGCTTTTGCCGTTACAAACAAGACCGTTTCTATTCTAGACTTCAACTGCTGCGCCATTTTTACCACCTTTTACAACGTATAAATCAGAATAAAATTCTTCCTGTTCCAATTCATAATCCGTATCTCTGCTTAAAAACAACAAAGCCAGATAAGCACTAATCTTATCCATACCGAGTATTGTTAACTCATTAAGTTCAATTTTATCCTGATTATTAAATATTTGTTCTAAATTATCTTTCAACTTTAAGACAGATTCTTCAATATATTCTTCATGCGCCATTGAAACAATCTCATCGGGAGTTAACCGAGAGTAATTTCTCACATGGCGTTTTGCACGCTCATGAGCACTTTTCATTGAAGCTCTTTTTTCTAACTTTTCATAAAACTCCAATTGCTTAATCAAGTCTTTCAACGTAACAACACGGTTACGATTCAAACGAATACTTGTACGGCGCTGTAAGGCTTCATCAAAACTTACAACGTTGCTTGTCGGAATAAATTCGGAGTTCTCATCAGCGTAATCAACAATAAACCCGTCATCATCATAAATTATATCATTTTCGGGTTCATCCTGAAACTCTTCCAGCGTAAGCCCTGCCAGAACATTTGATTGTAAACGGCATAAAATAGAAGCAAACAAAAGGGTTCTTGACGCAACTCGTAAATTCAACGATTTTAATTCTATCATTCTTGCAAGATATTTTTCTGTTACATCAAGGATATCAATATGCCACGGGTCAATTTTACCCTGTTTTGCCATATCAACTAAAATCCCGATACCGTCGTTGGCGTCAAACTCGCCTTGCGGGGAATAAATCGTATTTTCTAAGTCTTGAGAATTTATTAAATTATTATTCATTGTCATCTTCTCTTAATTTTACACCTGTAACTTTTGTTTTACCTTTTTCTTTTTGGGTAACACCGATTGTTCTGTTTGCAGCTTCAATCATCGGTCTTCTGTGGCTTACGACTAAGAACTGGGTATCTGATGATTGTTTTTTAACCATTTCGGCAATTCTTTCAACGTTCATTGTATCCAAACTTGCATCAACCTCGTCAAGCGCATAGAATGGCGCAGGCAGGTATTTTTGGATAGAAAATACCAAAGCTAATGCTGTTAGGGCTTTTTCTCCGCCTGATAGCGCCCCGAGTTTATTGTTTGTTGTTTTATCACGAGGTTTAGCCTCAATCGTCATGCCTGCTGATAGCGGATCTTTTTCGTTTTCTAAGATAAGCCGTCCTTCGCCCTCTGATAATTGATGATAAATATCTTTGAAGTTTTCGTTTATCGCCGTAAATGTTGTCATAAACGCTTCTTTTTTCTGTTGTTCAAACCCGTTCATCTTGTCTAATATTGACTGGCGTTCGGTTGAAAGCGTTTTTATTTGGGTATCAAGTTCTTCTTTTCTTGCGGCTTTTTCCTCGTAAGAAACAATAGCGCGCATGTTAACGTCGCCTAATTCTTGCATACGCTTATCTAAACGCTGAATTTTAGCGTTTAATTCATCAATTGAAATATCTACAGGTTCAAGTTTAGATATTTCAACGCCTGCATTTTCCAAGATTTCAGATGCTTCTTTCAACTGAGGTTCTAATTCTTTGCGTCTTAATTTGAACGACTCAATTTGTTCGTTAATTCTATCAATTTCTGACGCTTTAACAGCACTGTTAGTTTGTAAATCTACTAAACTTGTATGAATTTCTTCTTTTTGTTTCACAAGTTCACCTATCTTTTCATCAATTACAGCAATTTTATCAGATAGGGCGGTTAATTGTTCCTCTAATTGTACGATTTCCGTCGCGTAAGTTTCTTTATCTTTTTCTAAAGACTCATTATTTTTCGTAGTATTTTTAATATCGTCTTCTTTTGAGATAATAAGCTGTTCATTAAATTTAATCGTATTATTGTAACCGTTAATTTCGTTATTAACCCCCATTAAACTGTTGTTTAAATGACGGATTTCATCTTCAATTCCTTGAGTTTTTTCTTTCAAGTCTTTTAAATCTTTATCGTTTAATAGAGCATCAAGTTCGGATAACTTATCCTGAGCCTCCTGAATACTATCTGATAGCTCAACCCTTTTTGCTTCTATTTTATCAAGTTCAGAGTTAAGTTTTTCGATTTTCGGTTCATTTTCTGAAACAAATGCCTTCTTGGTTTCCAAAAGATTTTGGCTGTTTTCAAATTGAGATGTCATATTTGAAAGCTCAATTTTTGCTTTTGAAAACTCGGTAGAAGATGATGAGTAAGTAACTCTGATTTTATCAAGTTTATCTTCCAAAAGTTTTTTACGCTGAACCGCTTCATCATATTTTTTCTGTAAATCATCTAATTTTGCTTTAGCATTTTCTAACTCTTTATCATCATTTTGCCCAAAGCCAAATATTGATTTTTTAACGTAACCGCCTGTGATAGCTGATGATTTTTCGTATAATTTACCGTCAAGCGTCACCATACGGAATTTACCCATTAAAGGCTCGGCAGACTCAGCGTCTTCTACAATTAATGTATCTCCTACAGCATAGAAAAACGCGTCTAAATACATATCATCAAAATCAACTAAATTTATTGCAAAATCTATTACCCCGCGATTTTTTGGTAATTGTAAGCGTCCGGGAGCCTTTTTAACCTTGTTTAGAGGAATAAATGTTGCACGTCCTGCGCGGGAAGAATTTAGTAATTCCATTGCAACGTAAGCTGCATGAGTATCATCAACAACTATATGAGCTAATCTTCCGCCAAACGCGATATCTAAAGCAAGCGAATACTCTTCATCAACTGTTCCTAACTGCATTAAAGGAGCATGAACACCTTCTAAATGAGCATTCATGACCGTTGTAATAGGAATGCTGGAGCCTGATGATGATACAGCTCTTCTTTGAGCTTCCATTTCCGTAAATTTACGATAAGCAACCTTAACATCATGGTCATAATCTTCTATTGCAGTCTTAGCATCATCTAATTCCTGCATGGTTTTTGTTTGAATCTCTTTCAATTCATCCATTTCTTTTTTAAGATTATCAACTTCAAGCTGCTTTAAAGATTTGTTATCACCAAAATTTGCCTTGGCGTTTTCCGCGCTTTCAATAAATTCTTTTGCTTCTTCTATTTCTTTTTTCAGGTTACGTAAATCGTTTTCCTTAGGCAAAGACTCTTTTAAAAGCTCGTTATCTTTATCTTTTAGAGTATCAAGGTTGCGTGAAACTTCGTTTCTTTCCTGAATATACTTATCTACAGTTGAACTTAACCCTGAAATATCAGCAAGTTTTTTTGAAAGTTCTTCTTTTTTCTCGGTTAATTGAGTTTCTAAAATCCCGATTTTATCGTGTGCAAGCTTGATATTAAGTCTTTCATCTTCGATTTTCTTTTTGTAGGACTCTATTCCGTTTTTCGCGTTCTCAATAGATTGCAAGCCTTTTTGAATTTGGGTTTGCGAGTAATCAATCGCATTTTTCTTCGTTTGAATACGAGCAGTTAAGTCGCTTTGAGAATCTTTTAACTTGTTACGCTCATCTTCCCCTTGCTCTTTTAGTTTTGTATCAAGTTCTTTATACTTTTCGTTAATAAGCTTAATTTTTTCATCTAAATCAGTCTTATTAGCCTGTTCTTCTTTCAATTTTTTATTGGATTGAAGAATATTTTCATGCGCCATTTCTAAATTACGTTTCAAATCAAAGAACTTAACCGTACTGATTTGGGATTCCAAGCCTGATTTTTCTTCCTGTAATTTTTTATACTTTAGCGCAACTTCGCGTTCTGATTTTAATTGTTCAAGAGTTTTCTCAACTTCCGATAAAATCAAAGCCGCGGCTTCAACACGCTGTTCAACAGTTTTTAATTCCCCCGTTGCCTGGTCTATTCGACGGTCAAAATCAGCAACACCTGCGATTTCGTCAATAATTCCGCGGCGAACTTTTGAGGAGCACATTACAATACTGTTAACATCACCCTGCATCATTACGTTATAGCTGTTTGGGGTAATATTGTACTTTTCTAAAATTCCTCTGATATTTGTTAAGGTATCAACCTTATCATTAAGATAGTATGTACTTGCAAACCCTTGATTAGTCTTTTTTATACGACGTCCGACCGAAAGCTCCTTATCCCCGTCAACATCGCCAAAAACGACTTTAACCATTGCTTCGTTTTTGTTATTAAAAGTTGTAATAAAATCGGATAAATTCTCGATACGCAAAGCAGAACCCGTTCTAAGCCCAAGCGCAAACATCACACTGTCAATAATATTACTTTTCCCTGAGCCGTTAGGACCTGAAACCGTCGTAAATCCTTTTAACAGCGGAATTTCCGATTTGTTGGCAAATGATTTAAAATTATCTATTTCTAATTGTTTTATGTACATAATCTACCTAAGTATAGTCTTTTTACTTATTATGGCAGATAAGAACAGGTCATGTCAAAAATATTGAATAATATTTACAATTTAGAAATTCCCTTAAAAAACTCTTCCATAGGAACATTTAAAACACAAGACATTTTATAAAGCGCTAACGCTGTAGGAGATGTCAATCCCTGTTCAAGCTTACTGACATAACTCACACTCATATCAATCAACTCCGCAAATTGTTCTTGAGTTATATCTTTTCGTAATCGCTCGGCTTTAATATTGCGACCAATTATATATTTAAAATCTTTTTCCATTGCATGATTATATAACCTTGACAATTTTAGAATAAGTGAATATACTGACATGTAGTATCAATATATTGATAGAATTATACATAATATTGACAGGAGAAAGTATGAAAAGAGCATTTACTTTGGCTGAAACATTAATAACACTCGGTATAATCGGCATTGTAGCAGCTTTAACTATCCCTCACTTAAAAGCTTATTTATTTGAAAAACAATCAGTTAATAATTTTAAACAAAGTTACTCTATTATAAATAATGCAATCAGACTTATGGAAGAAGAGGAAGACTGTCAAGGCGAAGGATGTTATAATAAATTCAAAGCACCTGAAATTGAAGCTATTGCTTCAAATATAGATAAACACTTTAAGTATGCCGATAAAAAATGTTATCCTGTAGGTCATAGAAAAGAAATATTAAGTTGGTTGCCTGAAAAGACTTATGCTTTAGACGGAAGACCTGCAAGCTACTCAACTTATTCCATAGGTGCAAAACTTGGTGCTGATAACTCTGGTGTTTGTTATTACAAATTATATAACGGTGCTGTTGTAGCTTTTCCCAGAATGAATGCATTTAATAATAGCGGAGTTTTAAATATAGTAATAGATTCTAACGGTAAATCAGGTCCTAACAGAGTAGGTAAAGATATGTTTCCTGTTACAAGCTTTGGAGATAATTACACTTTGATGCCTTATTATAATATTCACTCTTGGGCTTCACCGGATTTTTATAAAGGTCTATGCAAGTATACAACAGCAAAATCATGTAAAATTGACGCCAAAAGTCCTGCTGCGTACGTATTAACAAATAACAAATTACCCGATTTAGAAAAAGCAGGCTTCCCTAAAAATCCATAACTAATTTTATTGTTGTAATTCAGAATACTCTTTAGCAAATGCCGGATTAACAGCAAGCCACTTGAAAGTTTGAGCTTCGACTTCAGGAATATCAATCACAAATGTTCCGCCGTAACGCCCGCGTGAAAATACAAGATACCCCTCTTTTCCAAGATTATGGAATGCTTTTCTGATTGTGTTAGGACTTAAATCCAATGATTTTGACAATTCCTGAATAGACGGCAACTTATCACCGACTTCGTATTCTGTTGCTATCATTCGTTTTAAATAATTTTGAGTTTTTTCATAATGATAGAACGCAGTATCCTTAGCTGAAGCAAAGATTGAAGTTTCAGGCTTCATTGAAGGAATTTCACCGTTTGGCATTCTGATAACGGTTGTTCCGTATCTTCCTCTGCGGGCAAGAAGAATTCCTCTGTCTATTAAAACTTTTAGGGCGTCATGAACGGTTTTCATACTTGCCTTTAATGATTTAGCTAAAGTTGCATGAGCAGGCATTCTGTCACCTGTTTTTAAATTCGCTGAAATATAATTTTCTAAATCTTTAACTACCATATCGACAAGAGTTTCGACTTTTGTTGAAGCGACCTGAGTTTCCACTTCAAAATCTGTTGTTATCACAACCCAACCCTTATCTCTCGGGGTTCTGAAATCACGTTTTATAATCCCAAACGTTGCCAAATTTTCTAAAGCAAGTCTTGTAGTATTAGCGCCAAACCCGATAATTGTTGATATCGTTCTTGAAGACGGAAGTAAAGAACCTGCTTTAAATCCGTCATTTAAAATATATCGCTTAATAGAATCTACTGCCATATCTCGTTTTGAGGTAAGTTTTCTTAATGTTGTTTTTGAACCCTCTACAGAACCTTTAACCAAAGTTCCGATACACTGCTTAGATTCAACATAGCCTAAATCTTCAATATAACGAAGAGCATTTTGCATTGTTCCGATACTAACGCCAAGCCTGTAGGCAAATTCAGCCTTTGACGGCAGGATATTATTAACACTGATTTTTCCTGATTTTAAACTTGATTCAATCCAGCCGATAAGCCATTTTCCGATAACAACAGCCTTTGATTCGTCAGTATTTTTCAAATCGGGAAGCTGAATATCAACTTCTTCAATTCTTATTTTATGTAATTCGTTTTTCTTTGGAAACATGTAATCATTCATAAATTCTACCTGTCTTTTGCCTAATGATATACTATGTGTAAAAAAACAGCAAGATATTTTTTGCTACTATTTTTACATTTGTTACAAAAAGATATATAATGATACTATGGTTAAGCAAAAATTTATAGCCTTAGTTGATTGTGACTCGTTTTTTGTATCGTGTGAGCAAAAGCGAGATATCACGTTAAAAAACAAACCCGTCTGCGTTCTTTCAAATAACGAAGGCTGTGTAATTTCTCGTTCTAAAGAGGCTAAGAAAATGGGGGTTCGAATGGGTGAACCGTATTTTATGTTAAAAAAAGAACACCCGCAAGCTATAGTAAAAATTGCAGACCATGAATATTATTCCTATGTATCAAAACAGGTTATGGCTATATTGAAAGATTTTAGCCCTTATGTGCAAATATACTCGGTAGATGAAGCTTTTGTAGACTTAACGGGACTCGTTAAACTTTACAAAAAGAATTATAAAAATCTTGCCCTTGCGTTGCGGGAAAAAATATTACAAGAAGTCGATATTCCTGTATCAATCGGGGTTAGTTCAACTAAAACGCTATCAAAACTTGCCTCAGATAAAGCAAAAAATTCTTCAAACGGAGTTTACTTAATCGGGAAACGTAAACTTCACAAAGAACTTAATAACACCCGAATAGAAGAAATATGGGGAATAGGCAGACGGCTTACCAAAAGTCTTAAACAATACGGAATACTCACAGCCTACGAACTTGTAAGCCGCTCAGATCCTTGGCTTGATTCAACAATTGGTATTCACGGATTAGAGATGAAACATGAACTATTAGGCGAAATGACTTCCCCCGTCACTAACGCTGAAAAACTTCCTAAATCTATCCAAAATACGCGGGCTTTCGGAATATTTACATCAGACTTTAATTTTATCAAAAGCGAACTGAACCGACATATCCACACATCTTGCAGAAAACTTCGCTCATATAACACAAAATGTTTGCAAATTGGAGTTATGCTTAGAACAAAAGATTTTAAAGTATACTATGCAAAAAAAGACTTACTGTCGCCTGTTGATTTTGAGCTTGAAATATCAAATATTGCAATAAAATTGTTAAAAAAAATCTACAACCCCAATATTTTATACCGAAGTACGGGAGTATTTCTTGAAAAAATCGGAGAGCAGGGAGTTGAGCAGTTATCACTTTACACCGACGGTTCAGATAGTATTAAAAAAGAAAAACTTGCAAAATGTTTTGACAAACTGGAATCAAAATTTGGCAAAAACATCATTCAAACGGGATTTGTAAAAAAATAGCAAAAATTTTCCTGTTATGTTTTAATACAAATATGCAAGTAACAAAAATAAATAATACACACTTTACATCAAACAAATCTGATTTCTTAGCAAAATTTCATGAAAAAACAAAAAATTCTGCCGATATGACAGATACAATTGTTGTTCCAAGAACAATATTTAAGGGTTATCTGGGGATTATGGGCGGAACAACTCTGTTAACTCTTGGCGGAATATTAAATAAACACGCTAAAACTTCAAAAACTCTAAGTATTGCAGGGCTTTTAACTTCCCTGTACGGAACCTGGGCTTTTGTAAGACCTTTTATAGTTAAAGATGCTAAAGGCGTTGAAAGGGGTAAATAATTTATTTGATACCTGAATTTTTCATAAGATTTTGGTAATACTGTTCTTTGTATTCTAAAAGTTCTAAGCGTTTTTTATGTTCTTCCATTTGTTTAATAGCTTTTTATGAGTTTCTTTGATTATTTCATAACGCTGTTCTATTGTAGAATCACCAATTATGCATAAATCAATATATTTTAAATATTTATTATCGAACCATTGTTTGTTAAGGTTAAACCTTCATCCTCAACCCATAGTTTTGCTGTACTATGTTCACTAAGATCAATAGAGTCCAAACAGGCATGATTTTCAATAATAAATTTGACTAATATTTACTTATAATTTATTATTAAACTATGGAAAAGAAGAGTGAGTATGAACGCCTGCAAAAAAGAATTACCAAAGGTCCTATTTTTGAAAAAATAGCACTGGCAGATAAATTATACAGTGAAGCTAAATACGATAACGCTATAGAAATCTTAAACGAAGCTCTAAAAATGACGGATAAGTCTTTTGAGTTTGATATCTGTGAAATGCACAGAAAACTCGGGAACTGTTATTATGCCCAAAGTAACCGAGATGAAGCACGAAAAGCTTACGAAAAAACTCTTGACTATTGCACAACAAATTCAAGTATTTACGCAATGCTGGCTTATCTTTATTATTACGTCGATAACGATATTGCAATAAAATATTATTCAAAAGTTTTGGAATTGAAACCAACAGATGAAATTTCACTTTCAGGCAAAGCTCTTACGATGCTAAAATCACATAATTACACTCAGCAACAGCTAAAAGAAGCTTTTGAATATGACATTGAGACATTTCGTTCAAACTACCAACCATCAGAAGGAATTGAAACGTTTCAACATTCCCCTGAAAAGTTAAGAGAAAAGAAAAGATTACATATCGGCTATTTGTCTTCTGATTTTTGCTGTCATGCTATGATGCAATTTATCCTGCCGCTTCTTGAATATCATCATAAAGATAAATTTGACTTTTCTTTATTTTCCACAACCAAAAAGAGTGATTATGTCACAGAAAGAATTAAACAAACAGGTATGATTTGGAATGATTGTTCTAAAATGACAAACGAACAACTTGCAAAATTCATTTATTGTAATAACGTAGATATACTTGTTGATTTAGGCGGATTTACTCACTGTCGGAGTTTTGCTCTTATTTATAAGCCTGCCCCGATTCAAATGCAATATCTGGGGTTTGTAAACACTTTAGGAATCCCTGAAATTGACTATATCTTTGCTGATGAATTTACAATTCCCAAAAGCTCGGCTAAAAACTATACCGAAAAACCGCTTTATCTGGGAACTTTTATGCAAAGATTCTGCTTTAACAATAAAAATCAACAGCTGCCAAACTTAAACGAACTTCCGTATCACAAAAACGGTTATATAACTTTCGGAAGCTTCAATTGTACATCAAAACTAAATGATTATACTATTGAACTTTGGTCAAAACTCTTAAACAAAGTACCTAATTCAAAGCTTTTAGTATACCGAACCCAAATGACAACAAGTATTATTGAAAGACTAAAAAACAAATTTGAAGCATTAGGAATCCCTTCAAGCAGATTAATTTTTAACAATATTCCATGTAAAGGTTCTCATTTCCAAGCCTACCAGCTTGCAGATATAGGACTTGATCCGACTCCGTTTAACGGACTTACAATTACAATAGAAGCAATTTCTATGGGCTTACCAATTTTAACCCTAACAGGTGAAAGCATGCAATCCCGAGGCTGCGCAAGAGTAAATAAAGCGCTAAAACTTGATAATCTTATTGCAGAAAACGAAAACGAGTATATTCAAAGAGGAATTAAACTTTCAAAAGATATCAAAAAGCTTGATTATTACCGAAAAAATTTACGCAATATACTATTTAAATCAGAATTAATGAAAGATTTAGACGGGTTTGCAACACACGTTGAAAACGCATACCTAAAAGCCTGGAAAGAATATTGTATATAATCTGATAGATAAATTTGAAAGAGAGAATATTGGTACAATTTAGGTGTTTTTTGAAATTTACCCCTGCCCTAGATTTAAGAAAATTATCCTTTTTATCCTTTTCTTATCCTTAAATTTATCCTTTTTCCCTCTCGTTCTCTGCATTTTGCCCTCAATCTCGCATGCTGTTTAGTGCGTAGTTTGGGCATACCTGCCCAATAAATAAATTTATTATTTTATATAACTTGACGGATAAATTTGAAATAGGGAAATGGGGTGTAATTTAGGTGTTGTTTGAATTTAAGGCACTTCCCTCAATTTAAGAAAAATTATCCTTTTTATCCTTTATTTATCCTTAG
>CAMDYM010000007.1 GCA_945910425.1 uncultured Candidatus Melainabacteria bacterium
AAAATTAAAAGGAGAAATTATGCCAACTATTAACCAGCTAGTACGTTCTGAACGTAAAAAGCTTCAAGACAAAACAAAATCTCCTGCTTTGATGAATTGTCCTCAAAGACGTGGAGTATGTACAAGGGTTTACACAACAACCCCTAAGAAACCAAACTCAGCACTTAGAAAAGTTGCAAGGGTTAGATTAACTAACGGATTTGAAGTTACTTCATATATTCCGGGTATCGGTCACAACTTACAAGAACACAGTGTTGTTCTTATAAGAGGCGGTCGTGTTAAGGATTTACCAGGTGTTCGTTACCACATCGTCCGCGGTACTTTAGATACTGCAGGTGTTGCTAACAGAACTCAAAGCAGATCTAAATATGGTGCTAAGAAAAATGCAAAGGGAGGTAAGAAGTAATGTCAAGACGTTCTAAACCTGCAAGAAGAATACCTTTAGCAGATCCTGTATATAACAGCGTTGATGTTTCTAAATTTATTAACAGAATCATGCGCCGTGGTAAAAAATCTTTAGCTGAAAAGATTTTCTATGGAACAATGGAAAGAATTAAAGAAAGAACTAACGAAGATCCGATTGAATTATTCCAAAAAGCTATGACAAACGCTACTCCGTTATTGGAAGTTAAAGCTCGTCGTATCGGTGGTTCTACTTACCAAGTTCCTATCGAAGTAAAAGAAGACAGAGGTTTTGCTCTTTCTTCATCTTGGTTAATTGAAGCAGCTAAGAAAAGAGGCGGTAAATCATTCGTAGACAAATTAACAAACGAATTAATTGATGCTTCAAACGGACAAGGTGCAGCTTGCAAGAAACGTGAAGATACCCACAGAATGGCTGAAGCTAACAAAGCTTTCGCTCATTACAGATATTAGTCCTCGGGCATCGTTAACAATATACGAAAAAGCACTCAATATTTATTGGGTGCTTTTTTCGTTGCGTATTATAGTTAAATCACGAATCGGTTCATCCGTTGTATGAATATTGTATTTCTTACTAAAGGTTTCAAACACGGCAGGATTAACAAGAGTTGGTGAACACTTTGCCATATAAATATTTTGCGCCCCCACATTTTTTAATTTAACTATATTTGAAACAGTCATAACATCACATGTTGTAAACATAAATATAATCTTGCTATCTGATATCGGGAATTTATCAAAAAATTTCATCAAAATATTTGTTGCAAGCGGAATATAATTTCCGATTGGTATAGTTAAAACATTTTGCTGTTCGGACTTGTAAGAAAAACTTATTGCAAATTCATCTTCATCCAACATGTTGAAAAACTCTTTAAAATACTCTTCCTGAACAAGCAGTTGAGCATCTGTTCCAACGATAAATAAACGCTTTATAATACCGTTATTCAATTTTTCAACAATCATATCAAATTGTTTGTTTAGCTCATCTTCATTATACCCTAAGATAGTATCAGGTTTTGTTTTACCTTTAGAAAAACCTTTTGCCGCTTTAGCTGCCTCAATCAGCGCGGAATAATCATTATTTTCAACTTTAATTACGCCTTTTGGTACAATGTAATCATTTGAAAATAACCTGCCGCGGTACAAATATTCGGTATTATTCTTTGAGTTTTTGGTTAAAAGAATAGCTCCCGGAAAAGTTGCAAAATCTAAGATACAATTCTCGGTTGAATCCCCATAATGCCCTTTCAAGTGTTCAAATTCATGAAAAACTTTAAGTGCATGAGTAATTAAAAGGTTAGAATGCGTATAAATATCAACATCTTGCCCCTTTGTTTCACGTAAAACTTTTAATAAGTCAAAAAAATTGTTACCTGATACTAAAATGGCTTTGCCTTTTTCGCTTGAATGTGAAACCTCAACTTTCGATATTCCGCCAAATGAAGATAATAACAATTCGCTGATTTTTAATTGCAGCCTGCTGTCTAACTCAGCAAGATTAGTTATACTGTCAGCAATTTTTTTACTACTGAGCGGTCTGTGATTAAATAAATCAAGCGTCAAAATCACTTCATCATAAGCTTTTACATCAGATTCGTTAAAATCCGCAAGTTTAATAATATTAAGACTGACACTTTTAATAACGATATCAAGAATTGTTATTAAATTTTTAACCTCACTATTTCTTGTATTATAGTTTCTTAAAAATATTTTTTCACCTATAGATATTGCCTTAGAAACCGGTGTTTTTTCATTAAACAGAATTTTTTCTTTTAAATCTTTAGATGTAATATTTTCCCGTTTGCAATAGTCGTTATAAGCTTTTTTTGTATCTTCAAGCATAAAATATTCATTGCGTACAATTTCAAATAACTGTTCTTCACTAAATTCATTAACAGAAACAAAACTTGCAAGAACATTTATAATATCAAATTTCAATTTATCATTACTTGCACCAAGTTTTTCTAACTTTAATACATAATATGCAATATGCTGTAAAAACATCATAGCAAGTTCAGATAAAGCCGATATAGACGGAGAAATAGAACATGCTCCGCGGGATGTACATTCATTTACATCTATTTGTGAATTTCTTGCATTATAATTATAACTCATATTTACACCTGCTTTAAACTTTTCAAATACTCAATAATATCATCAGATTCATACATTTTAACATTAGAATCCTCGTCAAACAAAAACGGAATCTGTTCTTTTCCGCCTAAAGTAAGAAGTTTTTGTATATTATCTTTATTTGAAACATCAAACTTATGAAATTTAATATTATTTTCAGATAGAAAACTCATAACCTTCCTGCAATAAGGACAGGTTTCTAAAATGTATAAATCAAGCATAATTATCTCCTTCTAGTGCATCTTAGAAAGTATTAATGATTAAATAAATTAGACGGGCAGATAATTTGTAAGACTTATTGACACACATCAGAATGACGTATTATTTGACAAGTTAGATTGAACCCATATATTTACACCACCTATATTTACCCCTTACCCCTAATTGCAAATTTATAACTTTTATACTAAACTTCAAATTATGAATAAGAAGAATATACTATTCGTGTTCGGAACACGACCGGAAGTTATAAAACTGGCTCCGATAATACTTGAATTAAGAAAATACCCTGAACAGTACAGAGTAATTATTTGTAATACAGAGCAGCAAAAAGAATTATCTAATCAAACTCTTTGCTACTTCGGCTTGCAAGCTGATATAAACCTTGACTGTATGCGTCCAAATCAAACACTTGCTGAAGTTCAGTCAAGAATATTAACTTCTTTAGATAAAGTCTTTGAAGATAATAAAATTGATGCGACAATTGTTCAAGGTGATACAATGACCGTTCTTTGCGGAGCTTTGACAAGTTTTTACAGAAAAATTCCCGTGTTCCATGTAGAAGCAGGATTACGCTCATATGATATATACGAGCCGTTCCCCGAAGAAGTTATGCGTCAAATGACTTCTCGTGTTGCAGAACTCCATTTTGCTCCGACCGAAAAGAATAAAAATGCACTGTTAAAAGAAGATATTTCCGAAAGTAAAATTCATGTTACGGGAAATACCGTAATTGATGCCCTTTTCTGCTTATCAGAAAACACAATGGAACAAGCTAAAGAATTTTTCAACTCAAAAGAAATTCCGATTGATGACAAGCTTATACTTATTACAGCTCACAGGCGCGAAAACCATGGGGAAAGAATTGACAGAATACTTGAAGCTATCACGTACCTTGTAAAAACTTACCCTGACCATAAATTCGTAATACCTGTCCACCCAAATCCGAATGTTAAATGTAAAATTTACTCAAAACTTGGTGAATTTGAAAATGTATATCTTCTAAGTCCATTAGATTACCCTTATCTTGTGTACTTAATGAAGAATGCCAAACTTATTCTGACAGATTCAGGCGGAATCCAAGAAGAAGCACCGTCATTTGGCTGTCCGACACTTGTAATGAGATATGAAACAGAACGCCAGGAAGGAATTGATGCGGGAGTTTCCGTACTTGTAGGAGCTGATTATGATAAGATAACGTCTTACTCTTCAGAAATTCTATCTAAACCTCGTAAAGATACAAGATTAAAAGCCTTAAATCCTTACGGTAAAGGCGATTCTTCTGTTATTATTAAAAACTTAATTGATGAATATTTTAAATAAATAATAAAAAGCAAGTATAAAAATACTTGCCTGAAATAAAATGTTTTAGGGATATATTTAAGTTTTTGAGGTTTAAATCTTTATCTGATAGAAGCTGTTAACCTGTCGTCAATTCTTCTATCAATTTTTTTAATCATCTTTTTCATTCTAAAGTCATGATTTGGAGAAATACTTGCGGTTGCGAAATTACGACTTTTGTACTTTTTGTACAACTCGATTTCTCTATCCTTAATGTCTTTTTTGATGAAAATTTTATCTTCATCTTCTGTTATATCTTTTGAAACCTTGAAAATCACAGCAAATAAAGCCAAAACAAACATTACCCAAAGAACTTTATCTAAAGGAACAGATTCGGCTACAATTGTAGTTTCACCGACTATCGGCTCAATCATAATTGTAGAATCTTTAATATTTTCAGCTTTGATATAAACTTTTAACTTGTTCGGTGCTGAGTTTTCAATAATTAAACTATTAATGTTATTTGGACCTTTATAAAGAGCGTTAACAGTTTCTGAAGAACTTACCCCATACAAAGTCATGACAAGCTCGTCATCAGACGGAGTCTTTTTGGTAACCTTTGTGACTTTATCCGAGCCAAGTATAATATTATATCCTGTATTATTTTTTTCTAAGGTTATTGTGTGTAAAGTATTTTCGGCAGCTTTCACAACGCTGCTTGAAAATAAGAACACAATTAAGAATGTGAATATTGAAAATAACTTTTTCATTCCTTCTCCCTCCCTAACACGTTTATATTACACTGATTAAAAGCAATGTACATCAACCCATGGGTTTAGATAGGTAAACCTAAAGTTTTAAATTAATATGAAGAATTGTAACGAAAATATACCATGCTGAAATCACAAAAAAACAAAATCCTTTATATAGATGTAAAGAGCACGAGATATTAGGAGTCAAAAATGATATTATTATTCGGCGACAAAGCAGCAAAATCAAGAAGTTCAAAAACAAACAACACAAATAATATTAAAAATCATCCTGTTGAAAATTCAGGGATTTTAGCAATGAACTTGAGTGATGCAAAAAGCATGTTAACAATGGGCGAATATGATACATATATTTCTTCTAATCCTGCAGCAATTGATTATTCAATGTACGCAAATTGTGACTTTACAGACAGTGAAAATTCAGGATTTATGGGTGAATTTTCAGCAGCCGTTGCAATGCTTGGCTCAGATTGCGGATTTTCAATCGGCGGTGGTTTCGGCGGATTTGATTGTGGCGGTGGATGTTCATTTTCCGGAGCTTCTTGCTCATCATTTTCCTCAGTCGGATAATAGTGATTTACTAAATGATGGATGATAAATAAACGGGCAGAATTTTTTAAATTCTGCCCGTCACTTTTTGACATTCCGAAGACCCTTTTTTGTCATTCTGAGCTTGACACGGAATCTATCAATGTTGATTTTTCACGTTAGGGCTAACAGATGAGATTCTTCTGCACGTTAGGGGTTTTTAATCAAACTAATAGATTCTGAATCAAGTTCAGAATGACACTTTAGGTACCGATACTGAATGGCAAAATTTTTGTATCATTTTGTAATGTTCAGGGTGACAGAAAGGTTAATTTTAATTGTAACAAAAACTTAACAAAACCATTCAAAACATTAAAGTTTCACGCAAAAATGCCGATAAACAGAATAAGAAAAGTTTTAAGGAAAACGAAAGGATAACGCAAACTATGGGAATGGCAGCATCACAAGCCAGATTATTAACTCTAACAGCTCGTCTTTCTGACAACGAGTTAAGATCTCAAACCATTAATAATGCAAAAATGCGCCTTGCTACAGAAAGTTCACAAGCAAGTGAAAATTATATTAATGCGTTAAATAACGCTACCTTAAAATTTACAAACTATGATGAAACAGGAGCAGCTTTAACTCAGCCATTAACCTACAATTCATTAATGGCTTACAGCTCATATAATACCCAATACGGACTTGTAAATTCTTCAGGTCAAATTTTAGTCAGTGAAGCTGAAGCTAAAATGTTCAAAGATGCAAACGGAGATTTAAATAAATATTTAAAAGCTCACGGCTTAGAATACACAACAACATACTTTAAAGAAGCAGGCGGAATTGAAAACTCTGATTATCCGGCTCCATTTAACAATGTTTCAAGCGACACATTACAACAATGGTATGAAGAATACGGTTCATACGAAAATTCTGTTGAAGTCGAAAACTATAACAAAGCTTACAGTAACTATAATTCAACCAGAAATACACTTACACACTCATTAAGTAAAACATTAGAAGAATATTTCGGAGCAAGTGGTTCCGGAGAAAGTAGAACAAGCGGCGGATATGAGTATAAAAACGATCAAACAGCTCAATGGAACTTAGATCAGTTAAAAACAGCTTATAGTAATGCAACTAATAAGTACAGTTACAAGAACACAACAACTCAAAAATTTGTTGAAGGATTAAACAATACAGAAAGTAGCGCCGGGAAAGCTATGCTTGACTTATTAAATAGCTATACATTCCCTGTCGGAAGCTTGATTGTTAAAGAAACAAGCAATTTAACTCAAAATGCTGCAGGAGGTTATACCTTTACTTTTGAAGACTATAACATCATAATGGATGCTGATGGCAGAGTAACAGAAATAAAAACTTCTAATGCAGGAGATTTAAGTTCTACACTTAAATATGAGACATCTCCAGGCGTTTACTCAACACCTACATTTAATGATGAAGGTGAATCTTCTTGGACTGTACCGGCTAAAGCAGATGCAAAACAACCAACATTAAAAGAATTTTTACAAAATTTTGAAATTACAGAAAACAGGGTAGCGGATAACGGGACAAAAACACCTGTAGCTACTATTAAAGCTTCATATCCATCTAACACAATTGACATTGAAAATAATAATATTACAATTACAAAAAATTACTCAGATACAGAAGCAATAAAAGGTGAAATTCTGAACCTAAATGAAAAACTTTTAACTATTTTAAAAGAAAATACAGATTATTCAAAATTTGGTGAAGCAATTATTCGAGGTCAGATAAGCGGAATATCACTAACGCCTGCTGTAAAAAAATATGTTGAAGATTGTATAAATTATAAAACCGAATTTATAAAAACAATTTTTAAAGATACAACTACTCAATATCAATTCCCAATCACTGATGATGATGGAAATATTACCGGATATTCAACAGCAAAGAATATAGAAGAAGCTATTGATGACGGAACAGTAAAAATGAATAGCTTAACAAACGAAGAATTTGTTTTATGGCTTGCTAAAAACAGTAAAGATGCTTCAGGTAATGAGTTAACAGAAGAAACATCATTCATGTCAGAAAACTTCAAAACCGTAATCAAAACTTTCATTATAGAAAATGCGCTTATTGCGGAATACGGAACACCAAAATATGCTTGGATTGATGAAATGGACACTCAAAACACAGGCAACGCCGATTCAAAAGCTCAATGGTACACTAACCTTTACAAAAGAATGGAAAAAGGTTACAAAACCCTTGAAAACGGTCTTGCATCTTCTCAACAATGGATTGAATACGCATTAGAAACAGGACTTGTAACTATGGAACAAGTTGACAAATCATACAACTGGCAATCTCTTGAATACAAAACTTGTACAAAAATCACAGAAGTAACTGATGATGCAGCTGTTGCAAAAGCTGAAGCCGAATACAACAGAGCAATGAACGATATTAAAACAAAAGATAATATGTATGATGTTCAATTAAAAAATATTGATACAGAACACACCTCATTACAAACAGAATACGATTCAATTAAACAAGTAATAACAAAAAACATTGACAGAACATTCAAATTTGATCAAAGCGCATAATAAGAAAACCTAAACAAGCCTTCTTTCAGTAAGAGGGCTTGTTTTTTATTGTTGAGTATATAAAATAGAAATAGAGGTTAATTGAAAAATATAAGAGGAAGGGATTTAAGGTATCGATGATTACGTTTGACTATAGAAACGCGGATGCAATGGTTGTCGGTCCGGAGAACGGACTAAATATTCAAAAAGAATTTACAGAATACAAAGAACGCATCGCCGAAATCATAAGCGATTTAAACAAACGTAAAGATAAACCCGGACAATGGCTTCAATGGATGAATCTTGGCTATAATGAAGAAACCTTATGGTATGTCAAAGAATACGCATCAATGGTGCGTGGAAGATTTGATAATATTTTGGTTTTAGGAATAGGAGGTTCGGCTTTAGGCGGAATTGCAGTAACAGAAGCGTTATTAAAACCTTATTGGAATCTACTGACTAAAGAGCAGCGCGATAACTTCCCGAGAATCTTCTTTCTTGATAATATCGACCCAGATTCTATAAACGGATTACTTGATATTTTAGATTTGAAAAAAACTCTTGTTAATGTAATAACAAAATCAGGTTCTACAGCAGAAACAATGTCACAATTTATGATTGTAAAAGACAGACTGGAAAAAGAACTAGGAGAAGACGAATACAGAAAAAATGTTGTCGCAACTACCGATAAACAAACAGGGGTGCTACGCCAAATTGCAGAACAGGAAGGCTATAAAACATTTGTAGTTCCTGATGATGTCGGGGGAAGATTTTCGGTATTTTCAGCAGTCGGATTATTACCGTTTGCGTTAGTCGGGATTGATATTGATGAAATTATGAACGGCATTAAGGATATGGATTTAGCCTTAAAAAATACCGATATCAATGAAAATATTGCAGCACAATACGCATTAATACAGTATTTACTTGATATAAAACGAGGTAAACATATTTCAGTTATGATGCCGTATTCAAGCAGATTAAAATATGTTTCGGATTGGTACGTTCAACTTTGGGCAGAATCACTCGGAAAAAACACCGATAAAGAAGGAAACCATGTTCATATCGGTCAAACCCCAGTTAAAGCTCTTGGCGCAACAGATCAGCATTCACAAATCCAATTATACAATGAAGGACCTAATGACAAAATTATAAACTTTATCAGAGTCAAAGAATTTGATACAACGCTTGATATTCCTAAGATTTTCGAATACACAGGAATCGGTTATTTAGGCGGAAAAACAATGAACGATCTAATAAACGCAGAAGCTGATTCAACAAGAGTTTCATTATCTGATTATGAAAGACCGACTGTAACAATTACTATGCCTAAGCTTAACGGTTATTACCTTGCTCAAGTATTATATATGTTTGAAGTTCAAACAGCAATAGCAGGAGAATTGTATAATATTAACACCTTCAATCAACCGGGTGTTGAACAGGCAAAAAATTACACTTATGCATTAATGGGCAGAGCAGGATATGAAGATTCTGCAAAAACTCTTCAAATGAAAATGGCATCAGTTTAAAATGAAAAAATTTTATATAATAGTTTCTTTAATATTTTTCGTTGTAATCAGCGTTATAAGTCTTGCAAAAGCAACCCAGCCGGTATTAAAAGGTTCGGTTACGGCAGTTCCAAATGAAATGTACGGGTTATGGAGAGTTGTATCAAAACGTATTGATACAGATTCTCCTATAACTTTTAAAGAAAAAGGGGTAGATTTGTGGAACTTATCTGTTGAAAATGACGTCATTAATTTAAGTAATCCGTTTTCAGGAGCAAGCGCAAAAGTTGAAGTAAACAGTATTGAGGGAAATACAGTTACTTTTACAAAAAGCGGGAGAAACGGAAACAAATACCTGACAGACACAGTCAGTATAACTCTTAACGGCAATGACTTTGAAGGTATTGACGAGTTAAAACTGGATACAGTGTCAGCTATTAACGGAAAAATAATGAAAACCGAAACTGCAAAATATTCGCTTCGCGGTGAAAAAATTGCAGGAGAAAGTATATTAAAGAATTGAGGATTGTAATATGCAAACTTATGAATTTGATACAGTAATTTTAGGAGGAGGACCCGCAGGATTTAGTGCAGGATTATACACATCAAGAGGAGGAATTTCTGCGGCAATTATTGATATAAATATGCTTGGCGGTCAACCGTCTAATTATTTGGAACTGGAAAATTACCCCGGATTTTCTAAAATAGGCGGATATGATTTAATGGAAAAATTCGAGCAGCACGCAGATATGTTTGGGCTGCAAAAATTCCCGATGCAGGAAATTGAAACAATAGACCTTGTATCGCAGCCAAAAATCCTTAAAACAAAAACCGATGAATTTCATGCAAAAACGGTAATAATTGCAACAGGCGCAAGAGCAATGAAACTTTGTATTCCCGGAGAAGAAGAGTTTATCGGCAGAGGGGTAAGTTATTGTGCTGTTTGTGACGGCGCATTTTATAAGGATAAAGTTATAGCGGTTGTCGGCGGTGGAAATTCCGCGGTTGAAGAAGCAATTTACTTAACCAAATTTGCTTCAAAAGTTTACATCATACATAGAAGAGATGAACTCAGAGCAGATAAAATTATTCAACAACGGGCATTTTCTAATAAAAAGATTGAAATAATTTGGGACAGCTGTGTAACTGAAATAAAAGGTGATAGCACCGTAAACTCAATTATCTTAAAAGACGCAAAAACACAAAATCTGACAGAGCTGTCAGTTGAGGGGATTTTCCCGTATATTGGAATTTGTCCTAACGTTGAGAAAATAAACGGTCAAATCGCTCAGGATAATAAAGGTTTTATCATAACCGACGAAACAATGAAAACTTCACTTGACGGGGTTTACGCAGTCGGGGATGTCAGAAACACTCCGTTAAGGCAAGTTATAACAGCAGCCTCAGATGGAGCTGTCGGAGCTGTTTATGCGGTTAAATATATTGATTCATTAAAAAGTGTAAAAGTGTAGACAAAAAATATTTTGACAGGTTTTATTAACCTTGCAATGAAAATTTCACCTATAATTTATAACTTATACATCCCAAAACCGCTTCAAAGTATTCAAAAATCCACATTTATAAGCTTTCGAGCTTCCCCTACAGAGGATTCATTTGAAGTATCAAAAAGCAATGCTCCTTCATATCTATCACAAGCTACAGATATAAACGGAATACATTGCCCCCGATGCGGTACTGCTATGCTGACAGAAAAAGAGTTCCAAACTATTTTGGATAAAGCTTCAGAAGTTGAAACAGCAAGTGATTTTTCCGAGTTGGTAAATGAATATAAAGACTATGTCCCCTCAGGCATGCATAAAATATTAAGAAGACACGGAACCATTGATAATGATTTTAAACAATACTTTAACAAGCTTAATAAAGGTGCTTACTTAAAACATAAAGATGCCGTAGAAAAAGCAAATAATTATCTTTTAAAATTTTCCAAATCACAATCTCAGGAAAATCAAGAGGAAATCCAACAATTTGTAATCGAAATCAAACCAACCATAAGCAGTTACAATTATAATAAGAAACTTATACCTTTATTAAAAAACTGCAAAATGAATCAAAAAGATTACATTGAGCTTTTAAATAATACGGTTTTAAGCCTTAATAAAAGTAGTGATTACTTATACGTATTTAAAATTCCTGAGCTTGAGCAAAAATCACCATCAGAAATTGCCCAAATAATGGCGGGCAGAATTTTTTCCAAGTCATTGGTAAATCACGTTAAAATTTCAAATATTTATGATTTAGATAATCCTAATAACGAAATATTGACATGTCATTCTTGTACCAAAACCTCAGGAAAAACATTTTTAAACCCGACAGATTTAGAAAATCCCGAGCTAAAAGAAAACATCATTAAATACCTCCATGATATTTCAATAAAACTGGGGCACAGAAACCTGGAAACTAATTCATCATACATATATTATTTAACAAATTTTATAAACAGGATTTCAAAACATGAAATAACATTTAATGATGATGAGATAAAAATAATAAAAAAATTAAACCTTATTGCATCGCGCCACAACGAATTTGAACCGATAAGCCAAACAAAAACAGATATTCCATGCGCAGGCTGCGGTTCTACATTATTACCGCATGACATAAAACTAAAAATAGAACATGAACTAACTCAACGTTCAACAATAAAAGGGTATATAGGTATACTTAAAGAATACGATAAATACATAGGTGAATACGCAAGAGAAAATGCTGATTTACTCATAAAATTAGCCGCAGAAAACCCCGGCATATCAAAGCTTGAACTTGTTGAATTAGTTCAATATCACGCTGATAAAAACGCGGAAAAAGAAGCATTAAATGCCTTTAAAGATTTTACAAAAGCAAGAAACTATATTCTTCAAACAAGACCGCTTGCTGAAGTAGAAAATTATGACAAAATAGCAAAAGCAATTTTTGAATATCTGGCAAACGGGAAACTAAAAAAAGACTTCAATTATATGAATTTTGTTAGTGAAGGATTAAAAGATTTTGATTTTAATAAAGATATGCCGGTCTTTTTGTATACATTTTTAAACAAAATAAAAATTATCTGCAATAAAAATACTTTGGTAAAATACAATGAACAAGACATGCAAAAAGATAAAGACCCGCTGCAAACAATAATCTATAAGATGTTTAACTCTGATTTAGCCACAGCAGACCACCTTGTTGCTAAGAAAAAAGGCGGAGATGCCGATAGAAATAACATAATCGGGTTATGCAAATTCTGTAACAAGATTATAAAAGGCGGTAAGCAAATTTTCCCTTGGCTTGTTCAAAACCCAAAAACAATAATAAATCTTCCACTCCAATTACAAACAATAAATGATATGGCAAAACGCGGAGAACTTGAAGATTATGATGATTGGGCACAGAATATTATCGAATTGGTAAAAGAAGAAACCCGCGGGAAATTTGATTTTTCAGACAGTATATAAAGAAAATATTAATAATCTTTATAAGATATAAAGATTATGTAAGGAAATCAAGAATCACTTACTTTTTAAATTATAATGATAATGTAAATGAAATTAAAACATGGAGATAAAAATATGCCATCAGTTAATGAAATATTATCAGAATTAGAAAACGCAGACAACACAACAAAAAATAAAATTGAAAACGAATTAGTAAGTATCGGAACAGAAGTGCTTCCTGAATTAGTAGACCAATTACAAGTAGTAAGAGGTATCAAAAGAGGTGTTGTTGCAATGACTCTTATCAGAATCGGTGATGCTTCAGTAAAATATTTAGAAAAAGCAGCACATGATAATAAAGATTTTGAATGGGTTGCAGAATATCTTATCAGAGAAATTAAAGGTATTGCAGCTTAAATTCATAAAACATATTCAAAACAAAAAGGGATTGACCGGGGAATGGTTAATCCTTTTTTTATGATAAAATAAGGGTTAGAAATGAGAGAGCATAATAATTTTAAATACACATGTTTATTTGGCGGAGGCGCAATACGGGGAGCGGCTCATGTTGGAGTAATAAAAGCCCTCGAAACCTTAGGTATTGAACCGACAACGCTTGCAGGTTCATCAGTTGGGTCAATGATTGCAGCATTATATGCTGTCGGGTATACGTATGATGAAATTGCTGACGTATTTTTATCAGTAAACTTTGAATTATTCAGAGATATATCGCTCGGATTTAACCAAAAATTTGCCTTAAGTAAAGGGGAAGTATTCCTTGATTGGCTAAGGGATTTAATAGAAAGAAAATATTATAAAGAAGCATATTTAAAAGGACAGTGCAGACCTGTTTCATTCAAAGATTTAAACAAAAATCTTGTAATTATAACAACAAATATGAAAACTTTTTCCTGCAAAGAATTTTCAAATTTTGAAACCCCTGACTTTGAAGTTGCAATGGCGGTAAGAATTTCATGCTGTATGCCGGGGTTAATGCGTGCTTTGACAGTTGACGGAGAGATGCTTGTTGATGGAGATTTGATGAAAGGTAAACCTATGTGGTCTTTATCAAAGAATCTGAAAAACACAACAGACAGGATTCTGGAAATCAGACTTGAAGGAACTTATGCCGGAAAAGATGCAAGTCCTATTGAATATGTTAACGGCATGTATACCTGTATAACCTCTTCTGAAACAGATTTTATAAAGAATATCTACGGCAAAAAAGATAAATACGATTATCTTGTCATAGATACGGGAAATGTCGTTGTTGTTGATTTTAATTATCCAAACGACAAAAGGCAGGCAATTATTGATGACGGTTACCGTCAGACAATGAATTATTTCAAAAATTATCTTGTAATGAAAAAACAGAATATTTTAGAAATATATTCTGAAATATTGGATAAATTGAGAAATATTCAGGGATTTTTTGTTTTAAAAAAATATTCGGCAGGGAAAAACGCATTAGCAGAATTGTTTATATATCTTGCAGGTGTAAATAAGATTATTGATTCAGAGCTTTACGACGCGATTTCTTTATTCCAAAAACTTGCATTTAACAATATAAAAACAGGTTTACTGGGGCGTTCAACATGCGCAAATCTTGAAACCGTTTCAAGTTCTCTAAATTTAATTATTGAAGATATTACAACAAGAATTAAAGAAATTGATAAATATTTGAACAAATTTTCTGATTGACAACAAGGATTGTTTGTTATATTATAAACGGGTAGCCGAGAAAGATGCTCCAGTGGCGGAATCGGTAGACGCGTTGGACTTAAAATCCAATTGGGCGTATAACCCAGTGCCAGTTCAAGTCTGGCCTGGAGCAAACTTTAAAAGACTCACAAAAGTGAGTCTTTTTTAATGTATATAATAATTAATTGCTACAAATACTTAAATATGTTTGCACCTTTTTGCAAAGCATCAGAAGTACTCTTATCAGGAATAACATTTTTATCATTATCAAAATAGAAAGTACATGCGTCAAACGGGAGCATTATCATCTCTGGGAGTTGGTAATTTGATGTAATGATACAATTTTTAGAGACATCACAACCTGCATCATTGTCCATTTTTTCAAACATTATATAATAAGCTTCATTTTTTCCGTTAGCAAAAATCACTTTATTACCATCAACCCGAGTTTTATTAAATCGAGTTGAAAAACGCTGAGCCATTTCATTAGGAGTAGAAGTAACAGAAACTCTCTTTATACCTTTTATAATCTTATTATTTGCAGTAACACACTGTGAATTTCTGACAAAATCTTTTAAATTATCAGGATTTTTAGCAAAATTTACCGCCAATATTCCTGCGACAAGCGGGAAAAGAATTGTAATTAACACCGCACAAACAGCCCACTTAAGCTGAGTTTTTCTAAATTCAGCAGGCTTTTTCCACCATTCGACCTGGTAAGCCCATTCATTACCTTTAATCCCGCAATATATTTGTAAAACTGCAAACAACAGCCAATTTAACCCTAATGGAAGCTGAATTATTATAAAAGGTATAGCAAGTAATGTAATCCATGCTTTGTATTTTATCCCCCAAATAAACGTAAAAATATACGCCCCCCAGTTAAAAGCTTTCAGTTCTTTTGGGATATCTTTACCCTTATAACCCGTTAAAAATTCTTTTATATTCATAAATTAATTTTATTCTTGTTAAAATACCTTGTCAATTTATTGCGATAAATAATAACCAAAAGCTTTCTAAATCGATTAATTCTAAAACAATCAACGAAAGAAAATTGATTTTTAACTAAAGCTAAAAATTCTTCAATATCGTTTAAATATTTTTCTTTATATTCCTTAACTGACAAAGAATTCCAATAATTGACAGAACCTGATAAAAAGTGGTTTGTAATTAATAATCTTACTGACTTATTGGAGAATTTATATAAATCAGATTCAGTAATCACGCGATAAGCATTCATATCATTTTCTATACAGTAAGCACTCTGATTTGTTGCAGAATTTTCACGTTTTGCTGTATATAAATACAATGATTTTGGGATATAAGAATACTTAGGATTGCAAAAATAGCATAGGCAACAAAATACAATATCTTCTGCCGTTTTCACTCCAACAGGAAACTTTATCCCGCTTTCAGTCAGAAAAGTTTTGCGAAAAGCTTTATTCCAGATAAAAACCTGATTAGCAATAATATTCCCAAGTTTTGCTTTATCCTTACGCCTTGCAAGTTTTTCCACCAGTTTAACACTATTAGAATGTCCAAAACAAACGATATCAGGGTTATCCTGTTTAATTTTTTCATACACATATTCACATGTTTGGGGTAAATACATATCATCTGCGTCAAGAAACATAATAAATTCTCCGCTTGAAGCCTCAATCCCGTCATTTCTTGCTGCAGACACACCCTGATTTTCTTTATTTATAACCCTGATACGATTATCTTTTTGCGCGTATTTTTCAAGTACAGATAAAGAACCATCAGTTGAACCGTCATTTACGCAAATTATTTCAATATCTGCAAAAATTTGAGAGGTTACACTGTCTAAACACTTTGAAAGATACTTTTCAACATTATAAACAGGAATAATTACAGAAAAAAAAGCCATGCTTACTCCTTGATAGTGTTCATAAATCCGCTCCAGTCAAAAGATTTATTCTTAACCAGACAATTTAATACCTCAACATGCGCAGCTTTCAGTTCATCAAACTTAGCCCCGAAATCATTTTTTAAATCAATAATCGGCAACCCAAACTCTGAAGCTATCTTTTGAACTTTTACATCATAATCAATCGCAAGCGTTCGAGTTGAAGAAATCAGACCGACAATTATTGCATGAAACCTCATCGCAATAAGGTATTGAGCTTTTGAAATCCCGCTTATAATCTGTTCATCCGATAAATTTGAATACAAAACAGTTTTAATATCAGGGTTTAATAATTTCAATGATTTTTCAAAAGCTTCACAGATTTTCAAATCAATATCATCTTGAAACGAATAAATTTCAACAGTTTTATCAGAAAATTCCACAGAAACCTTTTGAGCAAGCCTGTCGATAAAATCTTCATTCATAGTCTTAAAATCACGTAATTGAACAGCAACAGTATTTGTTTTTTCAGCTGATTCAATTTTAGTAGAAAATACAGGGTCACAAACCAAATCAGCAATAATTCCCCAACTTTCAAGGAGTTTCAAACTTTTTTCATCCCGTACGCTTACATAAGTACAATGTTTTAATAAGGTTCTTGTCAAAAATTTACCAAAGCCGTTATTTATAGGACCGATACCTTGCGCAAAAATAATAACTTTTTTCCCGAATAAAAGCCCGAAAAATATAACCGATAAATAATAAATAAGACTTTTTAAACTTGTCACATCTTGCAATAAGCTTCCGCCACCTGAAATTAAATAATCAGATTTTATAATTGCACCGAGAATATCACGTAAATTAAAAGTATAAATACTTCTGATATGTTTAAATTTAGATTTTGTATACTCAGGATTAGAAGAAATAACGGTAACACTTTGATTAAGTTCTTTCAATTTATTAACAAGAACAGACAAAATAGCCTCATCACCAAAGTTTTTGAATCCGAAATATCCCGATAATACAAACCTTTTTTTATCCATTAAACATCTCCGGAGTTAAAAATATTATAAACCTCATCACAATAAGGAACAGATTTAACGGCACCGATTCCCTGAGCTTGAAGCCCTGCATCAATTGATGCAAGTTTAGCCGCTTCAACGGGATTAAAATTATTTGTCAGAGCATGCAAAAACGCTCCGTTAAAAGCATCGCCTGATGATGTTGTATCAACAACCTTATCGGTATAAAACGGCACAAAAACCGTATTTCGCTGACTGTTTACATAATATCCGCAATCGTGGCTTGATTTTATAACAACTGTTTGAACTCCTGAATCGGTGAGCATTTTCATAATATTTTCCAACGAACTTATTTCAAAAATACATTTAGTATCGTATTTTGAACTCATAAACAGAACATCAGTAAGCGGTAAAATCTCGTCAAAATACTCTCTGGCATCATCACTTGTTGAAATCAGAGAAGAATAATTAGGGTCATAAGCCGTCATAACACCGTTTTCTTTTGCTATTTCAAAAGCTTTTTTTACAGCTTCACGTGACGCTATTGATAGTGATTGCGTAATACCTGATGCGTAAACAATTTTAGCATTTTTTATATAATCTTGATCAATATCATCAATTGATAATTTTGCCGGAGCTATTTTTTTACGGTAATAAATAAATTCTTTTTCACTGTCAGTTGGTCTTGATACCATATAAATACCGTTTTTTTCATCAACGATTTTAACATGCGAAATATCAAGCCCTTCTTTTTCCCAGCTTTTGAGCATGTAATCCTTAAATGCGTCATTGCCAAGGCATGTAATAAATCCGACAGAAGAATTTAATCTTCTGGCTGAGATTGCTACCACCAAAGAATCTCCGCCATAATACTTATGTAGGCATTCAGCCTCTCCAAGTTTTTGATTTGTTGAAAATTCAACGAGGCTTTCGCCTATTGTAATAATATCAACCATTAATTTAACTGCTCCAATAATTTTTTAGTACGTTTAGTAATCTCAGCATAAGTTGCCCCTTTTGTAAGGTTTCTTCCAACCCCGACAGCAAGAGCGCCTGCATTGATATAATTTTTTACCTCAGATAATGAAACATTACCCTGCGGAATAACATTCAAAAACGGCATTGGTCTTAATAAGTTTTCAAGATACTCAACCCCGCCCATTGCGGTAATCGGATAAATTTTAACAACAGGAATACGAAGTTTCCACGCATTATAAGCTTCATTCGCGGTTGAAGTTCCTGCAATAAAGGGGATTTGCTTATCTTTTGAAAGTTTTAAAAGGTTATCCTGAAAAATCGGAGAAGAAATAATCTTCGCGCCACAATCAATTGCAGCCTGAGCCTGAATTGAAGTAATAATTCCGCCTGCACAAATTACAGCCTCTGACGATAGCTCATTTATAGCATCAAAAATCCTCGGATTTTCGACATTAACTTCCATAATATCAAGCCCGCCTTCAATCAAAGCTTTTACAATACCTTTTACCTCTTCAGGATTTGAGCTTCTGATTATCGGCAGCACTTTATTTTCTTTTAATTTATCTGTTAAGTTTACGTTCATAATTTGTCCTTTTATAAAAATTTATTATATTATAGCATTAATATTATATTAGGGAGCATTAAATGAAAAAGTTAAAAAATAAATTATTTTATATATACTCAGGGATTCTATACATAATACTCGCAGCTGTTGCATTTGTCTTATCCGTAATGTTCTTGGAACTTGATATGAGAAGTTATTTTATATCAAATTTTACAACCAAAACAGGAACCGATAATAATTCTATAATTGTTGTTGTAGATCAAGCCACGTTAAATAAACTTGGCGGCTGGAACAGAGCTCTTGCAACAGAATTGTTAGACTATTTTTACAGTTATAAACACCCAAAAGTTATCGGGTTAGACAGCTTAATAACATCAATAAACCCTTCTCATAAAACCGATAAAAAGTTTCTTGAACAAGTATCAAAAATGGATAACTTAATTGTCGGATTCACACCGTCAAAAAAAGCTCCAAGCGCAGAAGAATTCGTAAAATTAAAGAAGTTTGAAAATAAATTTAAATTAAATGTTCTGGAAAATAATCAAAACAATCATAATACTTTCAAAAGTATTTCAAAAGTTGAAAATAGTTATATGGAAAACGCAAAAAATTTTGCTTCTGTTAAAGTTAAGGATGAAAATAATTCCGGAACACTTTTTTCTACATCATCTCTAATCCAGATAGATAAGCAATATTACGCATCCTTACCGCTGAAAATGTATCTGACAGCTAACAATACCAATGATATAACTATTGACGAAAATTATATAACAATACCGAAAACAAAATTAAAAATCCCGCATAACCATATTACAAACGGCGAGGTGCAAACAAATATAAAATACTACTCCCAACCGATTTTTACACTAACAGACGGAACAAAAATACAAAGTGACTATACTCACTTTGCAATCTCAGCTTATCAAATAATTGATATATACAGAAAATTAAAATCCGGTCAAAAACTCAACGGGCAAGAAGAAAAAGTTAATGAAATATTTGACAGTAATACATCTGTATTTATTGGCGAATTTACTGACGGTCCGACTACAGATTTTTTAAAGTCGCCTCTATCAAGCCGCCATCCCGGTGTTGATATTCAAGCAACATCATATAGTAATCTTGAAAACAATGAATTTTTATATAATATCGGAATTATAGGAAAACTTATAACAATTTTAATAATAATCGGGCTGACATTCTATTATATATTTAAATTTAATCTTATTAAATCTTTACTTTTTACAATAATAACAGACGTAATCTTTTTCGGAATAACAGGATTACTTGTTCAATTTGGTTATATACTTGATTTTGCGGGACCGATTGCAATACAGCTTGTTACCTTAATATTTGGTTACTCATTCAAATTTATCTCGGAAAGCCGTAATAAAGAAAAAATTAAACAGGCAATGGGTAAATATTTATCAAAAGATATTATGCAAAATGTTGTAAGTAATATTGATGACCTAAAACTTGGCGGAAAGCGTGCAGTTGTAACCGTATTATTTTCTGATATAAGAGGATTTACTAGTTTAAGCGAAAAAATGACGGCAGAAGAAGTTTCTATTATTCTAAACGAATATTTTGCAGAAATGGAACCGATAATTTCAAAATATAACGGGGTAATTAACAAGTTTATTGGAGATGCGGTTATGGCAATATTCGGAGAACCGATACAAGATATAAACCACCCGCAAAACGCCGTAAAATGCGCTTATGAGATGCTTAAAAAAGTCGAATACTTGAGAGAAAAATGGTTATTTGAGGGTAAACCAAAAATAGAAATAGGTGTCGGAATAAATACAGGTGAAGTATTTATAGGCAACATCGGCACAGAAAACCGCATGGAATACACAGTAATCGGCGACACCGTAAACCTTGCAAGCCGTATAGAAAGCTACAACAAAGTCTATAAAACGAATCTGCTTGTAAGTGAATCAACTTATTCTTATATCGCAGATATCGCAGATGTAATTAAAATAAGCGAGGTTCAAATCAGAGGAAAAGCAAAAAAAATGAACATCTACGAAGTTTTAAGAATAGATAAAAACCGTTAAAAAAATCCCGCGTAATTGCGGGATTTTTTTAATATTTAAGATTTACCCCTATCTGTAGTTTGTGAATTGAAGCGGGTAATCGTATTTATCTTCATTTGAACGAAGCATTTGTATAACACTTTGCAAATCATCTTTATCTTTACCCGTAACTCTGACCTGCTCACCTTGGATAGACGCTTGAACTTTTAATTTAGTAGCTTTAATATCAGATACGATAGATTTTGCAAGCTCCTGAGTCAATCCTTTTTTAAGTTCAAACACCTGGCGAACATTACCGCCTAAAGCATTTTCTACAGGTTTCGGGTCAAGAATTTTTATACTTAAGTTTCTTTTAACAAGTTTTGACTGCAAAATATCAATAATATTTTTTAACTTCATTTCATCATTTGTTGTAATCGTAACAGACTTATCTGCCTCAAGTTCGACTTCGGAATTAGAATTTTTCAAATCAAATCTTGAAGTTAATTCTCTTTTAACCTGGTCAATCGCGTTAACCAACTCTTGTTTGTTGTACTCAGACACAATATCAAAACTGCAATCTTTAGCCATAACATACCCTCCTACTTTTTATCACCCTGAACTTAATTCAGGGTCTATCAGTGCTAATAAACTATAAAATTAAATATAACATAAAAAAGCAGGATTTAACAATCCTGCATAAATTACACACTTTTACTACACTTTAATTACGGGAATATATTATCTTAAAAAGTTTCTAACTAAATCTACAACATACGTACCGGCTTTTACCAAAGCATTTTTAATAGCCGGAGTACGCCAAGCTAAAACACCTGCACCGATAGTAACAGCTGTTGCTGCTAAACCTTTCCAAAATCCCGAATCTTTTTCCTGGGTTTTCTTTGACGGATCACCGTACTGATCATACGCTAACGGACCTCTAAGAGTAAGCGCATCACGATTTGCCACGCCTCCGCAATATCCAAAACCGCCTATCGGCATTCCCATGCCCATCCCCATTGGCATTCCAGTATCTAAACCTGAGCCGCAATTCGGCAAATAATAATCAAGTCTTTCAATCATAACTATAACCTTCTGTTAACCTACATCTATATAAAGTATTTTTTTATAAAATAATTTACTTTTTTGTAAAAATCTGCTTTAATATTCTTAACAATATGAGGATAAAAAGATGAATATGTTTAAACGCTGGTATGATATTGATGCGGTTGTATCCCGTGCTATCAATGAATTAGAGAAGGCTCCTGAAGACATTCAGGTCAGATGTGCGGATTATATTATCGACCTGTTAAAAGATGTTGAACTTGAAAAGTTAAGTCTTGAAGATCAGTACAACTACATCATGAAACGTTGGTATGATAGAAATATTAAAGTTTCACATGCTGTTGAATATTTGCGGCTTTCTCCCGTTGAAGTAAGACGTGAAACGGCATTAAAAGTTGTAAAATTTCTTAAAGATATCAACAAAAAATAAACTTAACATTTAGACATTTTCTTTATTCTATTGTTTAATAAGAATGGAGGGAAGTTTTGTGTCTGATAAAAATGTAATAAGTTTATTTGCCAATAATAAAAAGGCTTTAGCAAACAACACCGCAGATGAAAAAATTAAATTCTACGCAGGATTTAATTATGTAAAATTGCGAAAAGACACTAACGGAAACAAATTTAACAAAGAAAATCTTCTGAGTTACGCTCAAAAATGCCATTATATGGTAACAGTAATGCGTGAAATTGACGGAGAAACTTTATTATACAGATATGACGTATCAAATAATGATTTATTCAAGTTTATGAAATCATTTGAAGAAAATACACTAAACGGAACAATAATTGAGATAGAAAAATACTTCCCTGAAGATTTAGCATAAGAGAAATAGGAATATGTGTTTTTTTAAGAAGTACCACGAAAGTTTATACAGATGTTTTAAACCATACCAATATGTAGGTGGAGAGTATTTATCCCACAATAAAGATTTTGACAGTGCAAAAGTAAAATTTGCATTAGCTTTTCCCGATAAATACGAAATAGGAATTTCAAATTTAGGCGTAAGAATTTTATATGAGCTTATTAATAAAGAACCTGACTTTATGTGTGACAGAGTGTACGCACCGGAGCCTGATTTTAAACCTTCAACACTTTATGGCGTTGAATCAAAAAAATCACTAAAAGAATTTGATGCTATCGGATTTTCAGTTCAATACGAAATGTCATATCCTACGATATTAAAAATGCTTGAAATGTCGGGGATTCCATATCGTAATGAAGACAGAACAGATGAAGACCCTATTATTATGGCAGGCGGACCTTGCACTTTTAACCCGCTTCCGATAAGTGAATTTATTGACGTATTTATGATAGGTGACGGAGAAAATTCAATCATTGAAGCATGTAAAATTCTTGAACAAACAAAAGGAATGCCTCGAGCAGAAAGAATTAAAGCTCTGTGTGAAGGCGAAAACTCAGGACGTTGGGGCGGGGTAAATGTTATTGAACCGCCGAAAAAAGTGAGAAAAAGAATAGCACAGTTAACACCCGAAACAGCAGCCGTATCTTACCCGATACCGTTTTCATCATCAATTCAGGATAGAGCAGTTGTTGAAATTCGCAGAGGATGCGGCAGAATGTGCCGTTTTTGCCAACCGGGACACGTAACATTGCCAATTCGGGAACGAAGTGCAGAAGAAATTATTGATTTATCAAAAAAACTTGTTAATACGACAGGATATAATGAATATTCGCTATTATCACTATCGTCAAACGATTACTCAAACATAAACGAAGTAATCAAAGAACTTGCGGTTGATTTTAACGACAGAAAAATTTCCGTATCATTGCCAAGCCAAAGGATTGACGGATTTAATTTAGAACTGGCAAACCTTGTTCAAAGCGTTCGTAAATCAACAATGACGCTTGCTCCTGAAGCCGGAAGCCAAAGACTAAGAGATGTAATTAAGAAAAACATAACAGAAGAACAAATTTTAAACGCTGTTTTAACTCTTTACGAAAACGGATGGAGCAGGGTTAAATTTTATTTTATCTGCGGACTTCCAACTGAAACACGGGAAGACATGGATGAAATGGCGGAACTATTCAGAAAAATCCGCTGGAGAGCAAAACTTCTAAAAAAAGAAAAAGAGTTAAAACACTCGATTGACTTAACCTGCACTTTGTCAATTTTTGTACCGAAACCATTCACACCGTTTCAGTGGTGCCCTCAAATGTGTTTAGACAAAGTTACAGAACACATTCATTATTTAATGGAACAAGTTAAACATATTAAAGGTGTAAAAATTAACTATCATGAAAAATTTGTATCTTTATTAGAAGCAGTCTTAACCCGAGGTGATGCAAGCCTTTGTAAATACATTGAAGCACTATACAAAAAAGGCTGTTACTTAGATGCTTGGGGCGAACATTTTGACAAAGAAGTCTGGTTTGATACGGCAAAAGAAGTGGGAATTGACTTAAATACACTTGCACAAAAGAAATACGAATTAGACGAAGTTTTACCGTGGGATTTTATAGATGTCGGAATTAATAAAGACTGGTTCAAAGCTGAATATATCAAAGCTCACGAAATCGATGCAAATTCACCGCACCTTGTGCCAACCTGCCAACAAAGATGCGTTAATTGCGGAGTCTGCACAAATTTTGGCGTAAAAAAAGTTATGGCACCACCCTATAAGGCAAGTGAGAAGGCGCAGGAAATTGTAAAACAAGAACACCTTGACCCGTCACTTAGCCCGCAGAACATAAAAGAAGTTTTCAGGTACCGTATAAAACTTACAAAAACGGGGATTTTAAAATATTTTTCACATTTGGATTGGCAAAACACCTTTTTCAAAGCAATTTCGCGCTCTAACTTAAAAGTTGCATTTTCATACGGTTACAATCCTACAATGAAAATCTCAATGGGTGTAGCCTTACCGTTGTTTTGTGAAAGCAAATCAGAGCTTGTTGACGTTGATTTATGGGAAGAAGTAAGCGAAGATTATGTAAAATCTGAACTTACCAAGGTTTTACCAAAAGAAGCGCAAATCTTAACCGTACAAAAAATTGACCGTTCAACGCCTGCAATTGACCAGTGTGCATGCTGGGCAGAATATAAGGTAAAAATATTTAACCCTCACCCTAGCCCTCTCCAAAAGAAGAGGGAAGAAAAACCTCTTTACGAATTTAAAGATTTCGTATATAATACAGAAAAAGTTTTATCTTCTGATGAAATTATAATCGAGAAGAAAAACAAAAAAGGTTTAGTAAAAAAAACAAACATCAAGCAATCAATCGGCTCACACCGATTTGAAGGTGATAGTTTGTACATAGTATTAAAGACAGGACAAACTTCAGAAATTCCTGCGCTGAGAGCAGATGTTCTAATGAACGTCATAGCACCTGATGTAGTGTTTGAAATTACGCGCGAGAAGTTTCTGACCGAGTCTTTGAATGAGTTATAGTAAAGGAATTTTTATGAACGACAAAAACAGAAATTCAAATCAACCTGTAGAGAAAAAGATTGTTATTGCAGAACGCGACAACATTGCAGCAGTTCTTGAAAACAAAAAAGTTACGGATTTTTTCATCCATAGAGGAGATGTATTATTAGGTGATGTTTACCTTGCAACGGTAGATAACATTTTGCCAAGTATTGACGCGGCATTTGTAAATGTCGGCACCGACAAAATGGGATTTTTACACGCTCAGGATGTTATGGGTAAAGGTACTTTAAAACAAAAACTTTCACCTAAACAAAAACTTATTGTCCAAGTTGTAAAAGAACCAACCGGACACAAAGGTCCAAGAGTTACAACAGAAATAAGCTTACCGGGACGTTTTCTTGTTTTAATGCCGTACGAACCCGGAGTCAGCGTAAGTAAAAAAATCGAAAACTCTAAAGAACGCGCAAGATTAAAATCAATTATTAATTTAATCAAACCTGTAGGAGTCGGCGTAATTATCAGAACAGAAGCAGAGGGTCAATCAGAAGCCGATATTCAGGAAGATTTAGAAATTTTGTTGGAAAAATGGAACAATATTATGACGTCTGCTGAAACTCTTGACCCGCCAAATTTAATATATAGAGATCAGGATTTATTATATAGGGTTATCCGTGAAGCATGTACGGAAGATGTAAAAGAAATCATAGTCGATACTCCGTTTGCAATGAACAGAGTTCAATCAATCCTCCAAAACTGGCACATGGCAAAAGGAACTCAAGTAACTTTATATAAAGGTACCGAACCGCTTTTAATTGCTATGGATATCCATAAAGAAATTAAAGCCGCATTAAATGTTAAAGTTAATATGCCATCAGGCGGTTATCTGTTTATCCAGCAAACAGAAGCATTAACGGTAATTGATGTAAATAGCGGTAAATTCATAAGTTCGGCTACACAAGATGAAACAATTCTAAAAACAAATATTGAAGCAGTTCACGAAATTGCGCGCCAATTACGTTTAAGAAACATCGGCGGCATGATTATCATTGACTTTATTGATATGATGACAAGAGCAGACAAACTTGCAATGATGGAAGAACTGGAAATTGCATTAGAACCTGATAAAGCAAAACCTCAAGTCGGTCAATTATCTGATTTGGGACTTGTTGAACTTACAAGACACCGTCAGGGGCAGTCTTTATCAGAAATCTTTACGAAAAAATGTCCTCACTGCCAAGGAAGCGGCGAACATATAATTGAATTTAACTTTGCAACTCCGACAGCAGAAGGCGAATACCGGGCAAAAGCGGCTAAAACAAAACTTCCGATAAGCAATTTCAACAAAAAGAACAACAAGTTCAACAAAAACAATAATAACCAACAGCAACCTCAAGAAGCCGAACCTGTTCAAGAGCAACCACAAAAGATTGCAATTGAAACAGAACCATCTGCTGTTGCGGCAGAAGAAATTGTAAAAAAAGAAAACAACAGACGCAAAAATAACAGAAAAAACAAATTTAAAGCTCCTCAGGAAGAACCTGTAACTACAACAGAAGCAGTTACGGTCGAAGCTCCTACAGTAGAAGAACAGGAGCCAACCGTGGTTGAAGAACCTAAAATTAAAGGCAAATCAAGAAAAAGAAAGACTTCAACTAAAAAAGCCGAGGAAGAAGCTCCAACACCTCAAGTGGAAGAAACTCCGATTGAAGCACCTGTTGTTGAAGAGGAAGCGCCTAAAAAGAAAACAAGAAGACCAAACAGAGGATCTTCAAAAACAAAAAAATCAACTAAAAAAACAGAGGAAACAAGTGAAGAATAAATTCTTAAATAAATTACAATCAGCAATCTTAGCGGTGGTTTTTACCACTGCTGAGGCTGCTTATGCAAGACCTGTTGTAACACCTGAGATGAAAACAATTATCACCAAATTTTCACTTGCAATGGCAGGAGTTATTGTTTTTTCTATAGTAATTTCTATAGGACTTGCGCTTTACAACAAATTCTTTGTCGATAAACAAATCAAAGACTTCAAAATGAACGCTGATTCACTAAGAACTCCGACAGACAAAGACGAAGCAATAATGTCATTCATCACAAGAAACAAGGGCTAGGGGTAAATATTATGGCGCTGAAAATATTTGCATGATTATCGTAACAACAATGAGAAAGGGTAACCCTCACCCCCATTCCCTCTCCAAATGGGAGAAGGTGACTGAAAACGGGATAGGGGAGTAAATTTACAGAATTATCATCACAACAAAGGTAAGGGATAAATGATAAAAAAACACAATGCGTTTGGAATATTAGAACTGCTTATTGTAATAATTATTGCCATTGTTGTTTATTTCAGCTTTTTTCACTCAAACTACGGCAGGAAAAACCCGTTTGATGATAATGCAGGGATAAAAACTCAGCAGCAGGCAGTTGACAGTAAAATTCAGGAAATCGAAGACTACAAAAAACTGCGACAAGATATTGAAAAAAATTTACAAAAGGGATACTAAATGAAAAAGTCAACACTATTTGATATAATTTCACCGATTATGATAGGACCTTCAAGTTCGCACACAGCAGGTGCCGTAAGACTTGGACTGCTTGCTAGAAACATATATAAAAACACTCCTAAAAAAGTTATTTTTAAACTTTATAATTCATACGCCCACACAGGTAAAGGTCATGGAACTGAAAAAGGCTTACTTGCAGGGGTATTAGGACTAAGTGTTGAAGACAGACGAATTAAAGATATATTTAGCTCTGATATTGCAAAAACAATTGAATACGAATTTGAATATCAAGACAACTTCAAATATCACCCAAACGCTGTTGATATGACGTTTATTGGCGAAAATAAGATGTTCATATCAGGAGAATCCGTCGGCGCAGGAGAAATCGCAATAAGACAAATTAATGATTTTCACGTAAAACTCACAGGAAAATACAACACACTTCTTATTGTGCATAGAGATATGCCGGGCATGATTTCACAAGTTTCATCACTTTTACAGTACCACAATATTAATATTGCATCGCTGTTTTGCGACAGGAGCGCAAAAGGTCAGCAAGCTTCAATGGTCATAAGTATCGACGGTCAGATAGGTGAAGATATAATAGAAATCGTAGAAGAAATTCCTGAAATTTATTTTGTAAGTTACATAAAGAAATTATAATCGGAAAGAAAAATTCATGAACATAAATACATTTGAACAATTAAACGAAATCTGCATATCGCAAAACAAAAAGATTTACGAAGTCGCACAGGAAAATATGGCAAAAGATGCTGATATTACAATAGATGAAGTGCGTGCATTTACAAATCGAAGTCTTTTTGCAATGAAAGAAGCTATCCAAACAGGCTTGGCAAGTAAAGAACTATCATTAAGCGGGATGTGCGGCCAGGATTGTGACAGAGTTCAAAAACGATTCAGACAAACTCCTGCAATTTTTGGTAAAACCTTTGAAAAAATCATAACATACGCACTTGCAACAAGCGAAGAAAATATCAGAATGGGTAAAATAGTAGCTTGCCCGACAGCAGGCTCTTGCGGAATTTTGCCCTCAACTCTCGTTGCAATAAGCGAAGACTTTGATTACTCCGAAAGAATTCAAATTGATGCACTGATAACAGCAGGCGAAATCGGCAGAATTGTATCAAATAAAGTAGCACTGGCAGGAGCTGTAGCAGGGTGTCAGGCAGAATGCGGAACGGCAGCCGCAATGAGTGCTGCTGCAATTTGCCAGATGAGAAGCGGCTCTGTTTCTCAAATTTTAAATGCCGCAGCCTTAACCTTAAAAAACATTTTAGGCTTAACATGTGACCCTGTTGCAGGGCTTGTAGAAGTTCCATGCGTAAAAAGAAACCCGATTATGGCAGTTTTATCAATTACAGCAGTAGAATTAGCATTATCAGGAGTTGAATCAAAAATTCCTATTGATGAAATTATTGATGCCATGGAACAAACAGGAGCATTGATGTCACCGACACTCAAAGAAAGCTCTCAAGCAGGACTTGCTACAACAAAAACAGGATTAGAAGTTCAAAAAAGAGTTTTCGGAAGGTAAATGTAATGTAATGCACCTCACACCTCTAAAGAGATACGACCTAAATTCTTTTCAACTTTATTACAAGTTGTTTACACTAATATAACAATTTTTGACATTCCGTGATTTTACTGTTACACTAAGCACAGGTTTAGTGTTTATATTAAGTGAGAATAAAATATATATCTAAATTAAATTAGATTAGATTTAGGAGTTAGGGGAAAGAAAATGAAGAGATTTTTTGCATTAGTACTTACATTTGTACTTCTATTTGCGTTTAGCGGTGCCGGGCTGGCAATAACAGAATCGCCTGCCGCAAAAAGACCATTGCAAACAGCACCAAACGCAAAAACAGTAGAATTAGCATTCGTATTTGACGGTCCGTCAGATAAAAACCAGGAAGTATTAAAAGTTTTTCAACAAACAATCACGAAATCCCTTCTGCCTGATTATAAAGCATCATTTCCAAATGATTTAATATTCACAGGCGATTGGAGCGATAAGGGAGCAATAAATGCATCCGAAAAGGCACTATCTTCCCGCGCGTTTATGGTAATCTCGCTTGGATACCTTTCAAGTAATTATTATGCAGAAAAAAAGAATAAAAATAAATATGTGATAACAATTGATCAATACGGTTTAAGAGATTTTGGAGATAAATTCTTTAATCCGCTTCAACAATCGGTAAACGATTTTATTTTATTTAAAAAACTTGTTCCAAACCAAAAAAAAGCTGCAATTTTAATGAATGAAAACTTCTACAAAACTAAAAATAATTGGAACCAGGTTATCTCTAAAAAATTAAAAGAGAAAAACTGCGAGCTTGATTATGTAATAATCCCTGTAAATTCTAACATTAAAAGTGTAATTGAAAAAATTCCGAACGATGTTGATACTGTTTTTGTAACTCCATTATTTAACATTACAACAGCACAACGAAAAGACTTATATAAAGCAATTAATGATAAAAAACTTCCGACTTTTTCATCTGTGGGGAAAGAAGATGTTGATTTAGGAGCAATGCTTGGAACTTCGACATTTGACGTAGATAAAAAAATAGCAGAAGCAACATCATTTAATATTCACGGAGTCCTGCACGGAGCAGCTGTCAAAAATGAAAAAATACCGTTTTATGATGATAAAGTAATATTTTTTAATTCCGATACCGCCGAAGCTGTCGGATACACAGCACCGTTAAGGCTTTTAAACAATGCGGAAGTAATATCACATAAAGAACTTCCAAAATATGATTTAGCTTATATTTTAAATACTTTAGAAGAAAACAACCTTGATATTGCACGTAAAAAATACCTGATTTCAGCAGCAAGAAGAGCAACAACCGCAGCATATTTAAGATACTTACCAACATTAAGATTAGACTTGGGACACCAATCATATAATGACGGATATGCACAATCTTATTCAAACGTACCAACCAGAGTCGGACAATTTACAGTGGGGATGGATCAGGTAATTTATTCACCGGATTTGGTTACAAATATTATTGTAAAGCACAAAAAATTAAAATTTGATAAAGCCGAAAAGGCACTGACAGAAGCAACAGTCGGCTTAGATACAGGACTTTTATATATCGACATGCTTATGCTTGAAAATATGATAAAAGTTCAGGATGAATATGTTCAGGAAACAAGAGAAAACCTTGCTATAGCAAGAGTTCGAGAAAAGACAGGCAAATGCGGAACAGAAGAAATCTTGCGCTGGGCAGGTGAAGTAAGCGAAGCTGAGAAAAAACTTCTCAGCATGAGAGCTGATTATAAAAACATAAAAATCACATTAAACAAATTACTATACCAAGACCAAAAAGGTGATTTTACGCTCGTACCGCTAACCGCAAGCGACCCTGCATTTTTCACATCTGACCTGCATATTATAGACCACGTCAGAGATCCGCAAAAATTAAGTAAATTTACAGACATGCTGGTAGATGAAGTTATCTATCTTGCACCTGAAACAACGAAATTAAAAGCTGCGATTGCAATGAAAAAAGCAGAGATTTCAAACTATGCCCAAAAATTTGTAATGCCAAATGCCAAATTATCACTTGAATACGGCACCCAATTTGACAGACATCTGCCTTACGAAAACGAAGGACACCTTCAAATGGCATCGACATATCTGTCAACAGGCGGACTAATGGGTACACCATGGCTTGGATTAGATAAAAATTCAACACGTGTAATGGTTGCAGCACAGTGGAAACCTATTGAAGGCGGTACAAAAATTGCAGAAATTGCAAGATGTAAAGCTGAATTAAATGAATTAAAAGCCTATTTAGAACAGGTTAATACTGAACTTGAAATGACTGTAAGAGAAGTTGTTAACCGCGCAATTGCAAAATACTTTATTATAGAAAAATCATATAAAGCAATGTTCGCAGAAGCCGAAAACTATCAAATGGTTAAAAACAAATACTTAATGGGACAAGTTCCGATAAATCAGGTATCAGATGCCCAACACCTGTACTTCAGCGCAAAAATTGATGCCTTAAATTCTCAATATGAGTTTTTCAAAGAACTTATGTGGGTACAAAGAGGACTTGTATCTGTGAACTGGACAAAAGCAAACGAGCGGGCAAAAAACTGGATAAAAGGAATACCTGATATTCTGCCGGCCGAAGAAGATTTTTCATTGTAAAACGATTAACGGGGAAGTCAAAAACTTCCCCGTTAATATATGCGATTTTTGTTAGCAAAAAAATTTTTTACAGGATTTTAAATATCCGAAAGGAATAATTACTATGTCCAAAATACCAAAAGTTAACAAAGTTTCACTTAATCAAATTTTTAAGAAAAAGAAATTAGAATTAAAGAAATCTCAAACAAAAATCCAACCCCCAAAAGTAGAACAAGCTGTAACAACATCCCCGACAGCTACTGCACCAAAAGATACTGACAGATTTGATACATACCTTAGAGAAACAGCTCGGGAATTAGTGAAAAAAACTCCCCGATACGAATTAAATGTATATACGACAAGCGAGAAACCTAAATATCTAGGAAGTATGCTTTCCGAAAATTCAATTTGGGCACCGTGGAGCAAACTATTTAAACGCAAATAATGAATAACCAAAATAAAAAAGAAGCGGGTTAAAACCCGCTTCTTTTTTTATTTACGCCCGAAGAGATTCGAACTCCCGACCTTTTGGTTCGTAGCCAAACGCTCTATCCAGCTGAGCTACGGGCGCTTATTTATTTGTATAATTATAATAATTAAAACATAGAAATTTTTCAAGTAAATTTTAAAAATTTTAGTAACATGGAAATATTATTAAGGTTTTAGTAAAATAAACCAATATAATATTAATATGGAGGCTGAAATGAAACTGACAAATCGAGAAACAGAATTATGTAAATATTTGATTCAAGGCTTGAGCAACAATGAAATCAGTAAACTTATGCACATAAGTTCTCACACTGTAAAAGCAAGCATTAGTATCATTCTAAAAAAAACAGGGACAAAAAACAGAACGCATTTAGCATACACTTTAGGTTTTAAAAAATCTATAGAGATGTAACATTTTTGCTATTTCTCATAATAGAGATATAATTTTTATAGGTAGAAGCTTATGAAAAATATTTTTATAAAACTATTATGTTTAATAGCATTTATCCTAGTTTTTGTGTCAAACACTTTTGCTGCGGATTTAGGTATAACATCAGTAACTTATGATAACTCTTCATCCTTTTTAACAATTAATTCGCTTGATAATGATGATTTTAGACCTGATGTTCTACCAAAGCTTATAATTCTTGAAAATGAACAAAAAGCATATTTTGACATTAATTCTTCAATTCTAAAATGTTCATCTCAAGAACTTATACTAAATTCGCCTGATATTAAAGAAATTAAAGTTAAACAAATTTCGCTAAACCCGAATATCGTAAGAGTTGTTATTTCTTATTCACAAAATTACGAACCGAAAAACATCAAACTTTTACAAATTAATAATACGCTGTATGTAAGATTTAAACCGACTAAAATTTCAAATTACTATTTTCAGCACATATACAGTGACACCATTGATAATATAAATAACATTTATGAAGCAATATCAATTCAAATGCCTATATATTCACCGTCTAAAACTAACGAGATTTTAGATCAGATTAATTCGGCATTCAATCTTGGCGGAAAACAAAACGAAAACAATTTTGTATTAAATAAAAAGAATTTAATACTACCTGCAAAATATTATATAAATAATATCAATATAAAACCTGATGCTGTTCATATTAACGGAATCGGCTCCGCGACATTATCAAAACCGATAAGACTGTCTAACCCTACAAGAATAGCTTATGATATCCGCTCGACTGTTGTAAACCCGGCACTAAGGAATAACGAATTTGAAATAACACAAGGTGAAAGCATAAAAATCGGTCAGTTTGACAAAAATACCGCAAGAATTGTAATTACAAGTCCAAACGCGCAAAACTATATTCCTGCATTATACGGAGATACCCAACACCTTGTATTTATAAATAAAAACTCCACAAATTCACAAAGTCTATTTAATGCAAAATCAACATTAAACCATATTTCAGATGAAATTAATGACGATAAAACCCATTCAATGAAATTAGTATTTTCAAAACCTATTTTATACGGTATTGAAAGAAACTCTGACGGGTTGGAGATTTATCTTTACAATGTTGAAAAATCAAGCAGTGTTAATCTAAAAAAATCACTTATTTTTGATAACGCAAACCTTATAGCTTTAAAAAACGGCGGGTTTAAGCTAACAATTACCGATAAAGGCGAAAATACGCTTGATATCCACACAGGGGCAGACGGAAAAACCCTAAGGATAAAAGAAAAAGGTAACAGGATTCAACTGCCTAATAAAAACGAAATTATCGTACCGCCTGTTACTACAACTGCGCAAAAAACCAACGGGAAATATTACATAGTACTTGACCCCGGTCATGGAGGTTCAGATTGTGGTGCTATCAGAAATAACATTTATGAAAAAAATATTACACTTGATGTTTCAAAACGGGTTGCTGATTTATTGCGTAAAAAAGGCTACGAAGTAAAAATGACAAGGGAAACCGATACAACAGTATCTCTTCAAGACAGAGTAGAATTTAGTGAAAATATTGACCCTGACATATTTGTAAGTATTCACGTTAATTCAAGTAACAGTGAAACCCCAAAAGGACTGGAGACTCATTATTATAAAGATAACAGCCTGCAACTTGCAAAAACAGTCCATGCTTCAATGTTAAATCACATTTCAGGAAATAACCGCGGGTTGTTCAAATCAAAATTTTATGTTATAAATCATACGACAGCACCTGCAATTCTTGTAGAAATCGGATTCTTGTCAAATCCGACAGAACGGGCGCAGCTTGTAACAGAATCAAGAAAACAGGCAACGGCAAAAGCAATAGCTGAGGGTATAAATGATTACTTCAAAAAATAATATAAATAGCAATTCACCAATAGCTTTTTTTGATTCGGGAGTCGGAGGACTTACCGTGTTGAATAAGGTAAAAAAGATATTGCCAAACGAAAACTACGTATACTATGGCGATACACTTCATATGCCGTACGGAGAAAAAACTAAAGAGCAACTGCTTGAATATTCTGATAATATTTTCAAACTTTTTGAAGATATGAACTGTAAAGCTGTTGTAATGGCTTGTAACACAACATCATCAGTTATTTATGAAGAAGTTAAAAACCGATATAATTTCAAGTTATTTCCGATAGTTCAATCGGTATCAGAAATTTTATCACAGCTGCCAATAAACAGGCTCGGAATTTTTGCAACAAGAGCAACTATTGACTCAAACGCTTACCAACGAGAAATAGCAAAATACAATAAAAATATGCAGGTTTTTGGTCAGCATTGTCCTGATTGGGTTCATATTGTTGAAGAAAATGCTCTGAGCGAACAAAAAAATATTGAAATTGTACACAAAGACTTAGAAAAAATGTTGTTAAATAATCCTGAAAAAATAGTTCTTGGCTGCACACATTATCCTTTTTTACTGGAAATTTTATCTCAATTTGCGCCAAAAGAAATGTTTATTGACCCTGCCGAATCATTTGCTAAAAAGATTAAAAACGAACTTGAATCAAGCGGATTATTAAATACAGAAACAAAAAATCCGACAGAACGTTTTTTTGTAAGTTCAAACCCGCAACTGTTCAGGCAATCTGCAAAAATGTTTTATGACGTAAAAGAAACGCCGGAACTTTTAACCTTTTTAAATGCGGTTTAAGCATTCTTCATAGGTGTCAACCTCAATAATATTAGGATTTTTAAAAAGTTTTTCATTAGTAACATCAAGTTCTGTTGAATTTTCTTTAACAGCATAAACAGTTATACCTCGATTCAAAGCTTCAAATACGGGAACCGAACCTAAAGAATTATAAGGCATAACAAGAAAATCGACATCACAAATATTTATACCGCGCTTACTTGCCGTAATTTTCGGAGCCTGCGAAAGCCCTAATAAAATACAAGGTAAAAACGTCGGAGTAATATATTCTGAAGCAGATTTCGGGTTAACCAAATCAGGGTAAATTGTATAATCAGCAAAAGCAGGAGAATGAGCACAAGGCACCTTAAATTCTTTAGAAATATAATGAGAAATCACAGCTTCAACACCGCCGACAGGGTCAGCACCTTGTGCGTTAGCATAATCAAGATTGTCATCTTCCGGGTCTTCAAAAAGACAAACTATAGCAATAGCATCACACCCCTTATCCAATAAAACCTTACAAGCTTTTGCCAAAGTTTCAATATTATTTACCCCGCCGACAGAAATTCCCTCATCGGTCATAAAAAATTCTACTCCGACTTCATCATCTGTTATCTCATAAGAATTAATATCAACTCCGTAAACTGTTTTAACGGCATTTTGAGTATTTATGTGAACATTTAAAACATCTTTTGGAATTGCTTTATCGTAAATTATTCCGACTTTGTTATCTATTGTTGGTAAAAGATTAACTTCACCTTTAAAAAACGAATCGAGAGTATAGCCTTCTGTGTAGAGCATATTATCCGTGATTGCAGAAAATCCGCCCGCATTAACGACATTCGGGTTAACAATCATTTTAGCTTTTTTCGCAAATTTTCGCACATAAGCTCCCGCGTCCCCCGCGTACCCGCCAATTGAAGCACCGATTCCTGTCGGCACAATAAACGCTCCGATTTTTTCTCCGTTATAACTCATTAAAATAATTCTCCAAACCCTGTTTTATAGCTTCAGCTGCCTGCTGTTGAAACTTTTCATCCGTAATCTTAGCATTGTCTTCCGGCACAATCATATACCCGACTTCAATCAAAATTGCCAAAGACTCGGTATTTCTTATAACCGCAAAGCTTTCACGTCGTACCTTATCATCACACATTCCAACTTTAATCAATTGTTCCAGAACTTTTTTCCCAATATCTTTCGACTGAGGATAAAAATAGAATACAGACGTCCCTGAACGATTAGAAAATGCCTGAGAATCAGGTAAGGCATTATTATGAATACTTATAAAAATATCAGAATCGTTTTTCTGAGAAAATTTAACCCTGTCATAAAGTGCTACATTACTATCATCTTCTCTTGTTAAAAACACATTGGCACCAGCCTGTTCAAGAATATTCTTTAATTTCAACGTTATTGCAAGATTAACATCTTTTTCCCTGTCGCCAAGACAACCGATTGCTCCGATTTCCGAGCCGCCATGACCTGCATCAAGCGTTATATTTAAACCTTCAAGCCCTTTTACTGAAGGCTGATTTTTAACCTCTATAACAAGCTCACTGTTATTTTTGTAATACGCTTTATAACCAAAAAGTTTCCCTGTCTTATTTATATGAAACTCATACTTATCCTCAGGATACCCTGATACATTATATACAACCAAATCCAATCCGCTTGACTCACTTAAAATATACGGAACCTTTCTATTTAATTTAATTGTAAAAACACGTTTATCAGGTTCCTCGTTATAGATAAAACCTTCAATTTTTGCAAGTGAATTGACTTCATCAGACTTTACGATATCACCTGCCAAAACCCAGACATAATCATCTCTTGCCAATTGAATTTTATAAAAATCACCAAACTCACCGATAACCTTTAACGGAATGTCTTTTTCAAGATGCTGCAATCTGTTTAAACCATGAGCATACGGGGTAGCCCATATCGGAACATTATCCTTAGCTGTCTGATATGCTTTTGACCGGTTATATAAAACTTCTTTTACACAAGACTCATAATCAACATTCTCATTTCTTGTTATCCTGTACTCTAAATCTCCGACTTTAAATATATTTTCTCCAGCGTTCAATTTAACAGGATGTAAAAATCCGCCTGAAGGATGTATACTAACCTTCTCTGAATTTATATATAATTCTTTTTCAGGTTTCTCATTACCTATAAAAAATGTTGATTCTGAATTTATGGTAACATTATTTGATTTAGGATAAACAATTTCTACGGCATTAGCTTTAACACCGCAAAATAATAATGAAATTAAGCAAATCAAGATCCTCTTCATACAAACAATATACTATCAAAAAATTATAATTTCGTAAATTTATTTAATAATTGTGATATTTAACAAGCGTTGTGATAAAATAATAGTATTAAGGGATAGAAAATGAGAAGAGATATTGAAGACAAAGCAAAAATCTCAAGGGGAAAGTATTGTAATAAGGTAACAAACTGGCTGGATATATTATATTGTGTAGCCCTGATATTTTTACTAATTCACCTTTTTATGATACAGATATTCGATTTCAAAAAATACCGTGAACGTGGAAAAATGCAGCGTTCAAGCCATGATTTTGCAGTTCGCGGAGATATATATGACAGACACGGAATAAAACTTGCAACCGACAGGATTTACTATAATATTTACGCAAGACCTGTAGATTACTCTAAAACAGAAACCCCGAGAAAAATAGCTCAATTATTTTCACCTGTTTTAGGAATCCCTGAGGCAACTTTATACGCAAAACTTTCTAATACAAAAATACCTGTTATTGCGCTAAAAAAAGATGTAGACCGAGATACGGCGAAAAAACTTTCAAAAATCATAGCAGAAAACTATTTTCGATCAATAAGCCTTGATAAGAAAAACACAAGAGAATATCCGCAAGGCGTATTTGCCTCTCACGTACTTGGATTTTACAACTTTGACGCAGGGGTTTCTAACGGGGTAGAGCTTACCGCTAAAGACAAACTTGAACACGCAGTAAGAGCGACTTATGACAAAACCCGCGACGGCAAAATTATTTATAACTTCTCTACAGACCCTGTTATACCGACCACAAACCCTAAAGGTCAGGATATAACACTGACAATTGATGCTGCAATTCAGCACGTATGTGAAAAAGAACTATTTAAAATTATAGAAGAAAAAGGAGCACTACGCGGAGCGGTTATTGTAATGGACCCTAAAAACGGAGAAATTTTAGGTTATGCGGTTTATCCTACATATGACCCGAATAAATTTCAAAAGGCTTCTAATACCCAAATAAAAAACTGGACACTCACTGATGTTTATCCGCCCGGGTCCACATTTAAAACAATTACTGTAACAAGCGCAATGGAACTTGGCAAAATCAACGAAAACTCTATGATTGATGACCCGGGACGAATGAAATTCGGACCTTATACAATTGAAAATTACGATTACAAACAAAAAGGTGCACCGGGAAAAATCAATCTTGTATACCTGTTTGAGCATTCAAGTAACATCGGTTCGGTTAACGTAGGATTCTTGATGACTCATAGAGAATTTTACGATATGCTGAAAAAATTCGGATTTGGCGAAAAATCAGGAATTGACCTCCCCGGTGAATCCTCAGGGCTTCTGGCATCACCAAAATTCTGGGATAAGGGTTTACATATGACAATGTCGTACGGATACGGAACATCTGTTTCTATTATGCAAATGGTATCTGCCGTATCGGCACTTGCAAACGACGGAGTCAGAGTAACTCCGCATGTTATCAAGTATTCACCTGAAGAAGAAATTGAAAAAGTTAAACGTATACCTACAGTAAGCCCTCAAACAGCAAGAACAATCACAAAACTTCTTGCCATGAGTGTTAATAACGGTAAATCTTGTATAAAACTTGACAAATACAATGTCGCGGCAAAAACAGGAACTTCAAGAAAACCTCTTGAAAACGGTTCTGGGTATTCGGGTGCTATGTACACATCAACTATCGGATACCTGCCTGCAAGCGACCCTAAAGTATTAATCTACGTTGTAGTAGATAGTGCATCAAAAGGTGCTATATGGGGTAACACGGTAGCAGGTCCTGTTTTCCACGAAGTTGCCGAACAAACAGCAAGAATACTTGACCTTAAGCCTGACAAAATACCTGCAACAGGGAAAAGACAATAATTATAACAAGGAGAAAATATAATGAAACTGGATGAACTTATTGAATATTTAAAATATGACGATTTAATAAACTTTAAAGATGTGGAAATTTCAGGGATTTCATACAATTCCAAAACGACTAAAAAAGGCGATATATTTATCTGTCTGGTTGGAGAACATACTGACGGGCATGAATACGCAAAAATGGCAATAGAAAACGGTGCTGCAGCATTACTTGCCCAACATAAAATTGAAGGCGTAAAAGTTCCGCAGGTAATAGTAGATTCTACAAGACACAAAATTGCAGATATCGCAGACAGATTTTATTCAAGACCGTCACTTGGAATTAACTTGATAGGAATTACAGGAACTAACGGCAAAACAACAGTTACTCACCTTATTCAAAAAATCTTTGAAGAAAATCAAGAAAAATGTGCACTTATCGGAACCTTAGGCTACAAATTATCATCAAACAGTGAATATCGCGACGCAAAACACACAACGCCGCAAGCACCCGAGCTTCAAGCTACACTTCGTATGATTAAAGATGTTGAAAAAATTGATAACGTTGTTATGGAAGTAAGTTCTCACGCACTTGAACAAAACAGAGTCGGCGGATGTAGATTTAACGGTGCTGTTTTAACTAACCTTACCCAAGACCACCTGGATTACCATATTACAATGGAAAATTATTTTAAGGCAAAAGCTCTTCTTTTTGAACACTTAACAGAAGGTGATTTTGCAGTAATTAACCTTGATGATGAATATGGACAAAAGTTCTTATCTGTTGTTCCGGAAGGTGTTCGAAAATTCACTTACGGGGTTAAAAACACTGCTGATATTATGGCAAAAGATATTGAGTTTTCACTAAACGGAGCTGAATTTAAACTGTTAATAAATGGTGAAGAACACAACGTAAACCTTCACATGAACGGAATGTTCAGTGTATATAACGTACTTGCTGCTGTAAGTTCAGCCGTTGCAATGGGAATAGATATAAAAATTGCACTAAAAGCCTTGCAAAATGTTCACGGAGTTGCGGGAAGATTTGAGATTGTAAACAAAAAACCGCTTGTAATCGTTGATTACGCGCACACTCCTGACGGACTTGAAAACGTGTTAAAATCAGCAAGAGAAATTACGCCTAAAGACGGAAAATTAATTTGTCTGTTTGGTTGCGGCGGCGACAGAGATGCAACAAAAAGACCTAAAATGGGAGCCATTGCGCAAAAATTATCAGACAAAATTATAATCACAAGTGACAACCCACGCTCTGAAGATCCGCAGCAAATCATCACGGATATCATTGCAGGGCTTCAATCGGTATCACCTGATAAAGTGACCGTTGAACCCGACAGAGGAGAAGCAATTGCATTATTAAAAACAATTGCTGAGAATAACGATGTCGTAATTATCGCAGGAAAAGGTCACGAGGATTATCAAATACTCAAAGATAAAACAATCCATTTTGATGACAGAGAACAAGCAAGAAAAGTCTTTGCAGGAAGCGTAATATAAGGGGTAAATAATTTTGAAAACGCCACTTTTAATTGAACAACATTTTCACGGATGTTACGGGGTTGATTTTAACACCGCAGGGATAGATGAAGTTTTGGAAACTTGCCAAAAACTTTTAAAAGAAGGTGTGGGTTTTATCTTCCCGACACTTGTAACCGATTCTGTTGAAAACACAAAGCGTCAAATCAGAGTTATAAAAGAAGCAGCATCCCGCCAGACAAAAGATATGGCGCGTATCTGCGGGGTACATTTGGAAGGAATTTTTCTTAACCCCGAAAAAAAAGGAATCCATGACGAAAAATACTTTTTACCTCCGACAGTTGAGAATTTTAAGCTTATTGAAGATGATTTTATCAAAATCGTTACCCTTGCGCCTGAGTTAACAGATGAATGTCCTCCCCTTGAGGGAGGACCGAAATCTTTGATTTCGAGGAGGGGAAATAACCTGTTACCATACCTCCACAGCAAAGGTATAAAAATTCAGGCAGGGCACTGCATTGGAGGAGATTTAACAGGCTGCGACGGGGTTACACACATGTTTAATGCGATGAGCGGAATTTCACACAGAGGAAGTTCAACAGCATTATCAGCTTTAATAAACGATAACATATATACAGAAATTATTGCAGACGGAGTTCACGTATCTGATGATGCGCTAAAATTATTATTTAAATCAAAACATCTTGACAAAATCCTGCTGATATCAGACTGCTTACCGTGTACGCATAGTGAAGTAAAAGAATTTAATTTTGCGGGTTCAAAAATATATTTTGACGGCGAGAAAGCAATCTCAGCGACAGGAACCATTGCGGGAAGCACAAAATTATTACCGGATATTATAAAAATTCTCGGGCAAAAAGATATGTTTCCTCAGCAATACATATCAAATTCTTACACCTACCACTCAATTCCGCATTTTGGAGAAATTGAGTGGGATGAAGAATTTAATATTGTAAAAGTTACTTACTAAACAGCTTTTTAACCATTTGAGTTGAAGTCATACCCCCTTTTTCAGGGAAATAACAACCGCCCGGAGCAAGTTTTATAGGGAATTGACCATCACCCATGGATTGTAGAGCAAATAAATCGTACCCCCATTTGTTAGGTCCTTTTTTACCGTTCACGTCAACCGCGAACAACTGAAAACCCGAATAAAAAAGAATAATTGTTCCATCCATTAAAACCCATGCTTCACGCTGATTATGAATAGCCGATTCTCTCCAGCTAGCACACCCTGAAGTAGCTGCACTAATATCGTAATCATTAAGATCTTTATCTGAATTATTACCCTTATAGACTTTGTCAATACCTTTATAAGCAGGAATACATCCTTTCTCAACTGCCTTATTCGGACAAATTGTCGCAACTTTAAGATGTTTTTTCATTTCTTCTTTTACAAGGGTACAATCGGAAAATTTTCCGTTATAATCAGCAGGCAGAGGACCTCCGCTGTTTAGCTCATATTTAGCGCAATCACCGTTTTCCTTACGTTCGACACATTTCGCTCCGCCATAAGGATTTTTATCCCAATAATAACAATTCGGAATATAATCAAGGTCATTTTCAACCATTTTAAACGCTTGTTGAATAAGCGAATATGGCTTTTTAAACTGATTTTTAATAACAAGTTCCTGACACTTTGTTAATAATGAAGGAATAGTAAGCGCGGCAACAACTCCAACTATCCCAAGGGTAATTAATGTCTCAGCAAGGGTGAATGCTCCATTTTTAAAACTTAGGGCAAAACTTCGACTCAAAATGCGCGAGCAGAAAACGCATCCTCGAAATCCACGTCCAGTAAGCTTTAAAGGGCTACCCCCCCGATTTTTAAGCTATGATTAAATTTTAACATATTTCATCTCCTTTTCCGAGTTAAGTATATCATGTCATGCTAAAGTTTACAATATAATAAATTTTGGATATAATTAACTTAGTTGAAGGGATTATTTTATATGAGAAGTGACAGTATAAAAGAGGGAATTGCAAGAACTCCGCATCGCGGACTTTTAATGGCGACAGGAGTAAGTAAAAAGAACATGAAAGCTCCGTTTATCGGGATTGCAAGCTCGTTTTCCGACCTTGTTCCGGGTCATATCGGGATGCGGGATTTAGAACGCCAGATTGAAAAAGGAATACATTCAGGCGGCGGACAATCGTTTATTTTCGGAGTTCCCGCAGTTTGTGACGGAATTTCAATGGGACATTGCGGAATGAGATATTCTCTGCCTTCCCGTGATTTAATCGCCGATTGCGTTGAAACAGTAGCGGAAGCTCATCAGCTTGACGGGCTTATATTGCTTTCAAACTGCGACAAAATCACTCCGGGGATGCTTATCGGCGCATTAAGAATAAATATTCCGACAATAATTGTCACGGCAGGTCCTATGCTTGACGGGGAAAGCAGATGCGAAAAACTTACAATGATAAAAGGTTCGTTTGAAGCCGTCGGGAAGTATAGAAATGGAGTGATTGATGAAAAAAGGCTCCTTGAACTCGAAGAAGAATCCTGCCCGACAGCAGGTTCTTGTCAAGGAATGTATACAGCAAATACAATGGCATGCCTGACAGAAGTTATGGGGATGAGCTTACCGTTTTGCGCAACATCAGCCGCCGTATCTTCAAAAAAACGAAGAATAGCATTTGACTCAGGTTTGCAAATTGTTGAACTTGTACAACAAAACCTTTGCCCGTCAGATATTATAACTAAAGACACTTTAAGAAACGCTATCATTTGCGATTTGGCAATGGGCGGTTCTACAAACTCATTTTTGCATATTCTTGCAATAGCAAACGCAGGCGGAATTGATGTAACCCTAAAAGATTTTGAAGAACTCAGTCATAAAATTCATCAGGTAGTAAAGCTTGACCCTGCGGCAACTCCAACTATGACAGATTTTCATAAAGCAGGGGGCGTTCCTGCACTATTAAAAACACTGACAGACGCTAATATAGGTATAAAAAATCACACCACGGTAAGCGGGCTTGAAATATCTGAGATTACAAAAGAAGCTTATGTAAATACTGATTTAATTCACCCTTATGACGAACCGTTTACAACAAAACCGGGGCTTGGAATACTTTACGGTAACTTAGCAACAGAGGGTTGTGTAACAAAGATTTCAGGCATAGATCCTTCTTGTTATGAATTTGAAGGAAGTGCTAAAACATTTAACTCAGAAGAAGACGCGATGAAAGCTTTAGAAGATGATAAAATTAAAGCAGGCGATATAATAATTATCCGCTATGAAGGACCAAAAGGCGGTCCCGGGATGCGTGAAATGCTTGCTCCGACCTCACTTCTTGTTGGGAAAGGATTAGGAACGACCTGCGCGCTTATCACTGACGGAAGATTTTCAGGCGGGACTCGCGGAATTTGTATCGGGCATGTTTGCCCTGAAGCCGCTAACGGCGGAAATATCGCACTAATAAAAGACGGCGACAGGATAAAAATTGATATAAACACACGTCAAATCAACCTGCTTGTATCAAATGAAGAACTTGAAAAACGTCGTAAAGAATTAAAACCGTTTGAATTAAGATGTAAATCGGGCTATCTGGCAAAATATGCCAAAAATGTTCAAGACGCCTCACATGGAGCAATAGTATAAGTAGAAAACAAACAAGTATTACGTCATTCCGGACTTGATCCAATGTTAATTATAAACAAAACAACATTGATAGACCCTGAATCAAGTTCAGGGTGACAAATAAAACAATAAAGCTATACCTAAAATAAAGGAAAACAATGGAAAAAGAAATACAAAAAATAATAACAGATACAAACTTACAACATATAGCAATAATTATGGACGGGAACCGACGCTGGGCAAAAGAAAAAGGTCTTCCGACAGCGCTTGGGCATAAAAAAGGTGTTGAAGCACTTAAAACAACACTTCGTGCCTGCAACGATTTTGGGATAAAATATCTGACTGTTTACGCATTTTCAACAGAAAACTGGAACCGCAAACAGGAAGAAGTCGACTTTTTGATGAACCTTGTTGCGGTTACTCTTACTAACGAGCTTGATGAAATGCATAAAGAAAACGTTCAAATTCATTTCATAGGAGATTTAACAAGATTATCCGACAAATTGCAAAAGATTCTGGCTAACGCTGTTGAAACAACAAAAAACAATACGGGAGTAATCCTTCAAATCGCACTGAATTACGGCTCTCGCGACGAGATTACGCACGCAGTAAAAGAAATTACCCGCTTAAGTATTCCACCTGAAAAGATTACAGCTGACACCATCAGTAAATACCTTTACACAGCAAACGTTCCTGACCCTGACATTTTAGTCAGAACGGGCGGAGAGCAAAGAATTTCAAATTATCTGTTGTGGCAGATAGCTTACTCTGAAATTATTATCAGAAACGAATTTTGGCCTGAATTTGACAAAAATTTACTGGCTGATTGTATAAAAGAATTTGGAAAAAGGCAAAGGCGCTATGGAAAATAAAATAAAAATTGTATTTGCGACAGGAAACAAACACAAACTTCAAGAAATAAACGATATTTCAAAAGGTTCGGGAATAGAATTTATACTACCACCCGAAGAATTTGACCCGACAGAAGACGGAACAACATTTGAACAAAATTCTTACATAAAAGCAAAAGAAGCCGCAAGATTATCAAAGACACTCTCGCTTGCTGACGATTCAGGTTTATGTGTAGAAGCCTTAAACGGAGAACCTGGGATATACTCAGCCAGATACGCGCCAACCCCGCAAGCACGTATTGACAAGCTTTTATCAAACCTTGCCGACTCGGGTAATAGAAGAGCCAAATTTGTTTGTGCTATGACTCTTGTTGATGAGTCAGGTAATATTTTAACTCAGCAAACAGGAGAATGCCACGGACAAATCGCTAAAAAACAATCAGGGACTAACGGATTTGGATATGACCCTGTATTTCTGGTTGACGGCTACAAGGGTTTAACAATGGCAGATATCTCGGAAGAACAAAAAAATAAGATTTCACACAGAAGCAATGCGCTTAACAAAATTATTACCTACGTACAAGATAATCTAAAATAAGGGTATCAATGAAAAAAAAGATAATAATAATTTTATCAATAATACTTATAGCAATAGGGTTAAGATTCGGAATCTCCTTAATCGGTACGAATTTAAAAAAACAAGCTCTAAATAATCGACCTGCCCCCGATGTTACTGTTACTGAAATAAAAGAAGAAAATGTAATCCCAAGTTTTGAAGCTCCCGGACGTGTTGTTTCAAAGTATCAGGTAAGTATTTTAGCAAGAGTTTCCGGCTACCTTCAAAAAAGTTACTTTAAAGAAGGCGATTATGTAAAAGCTGGCGATACCTTATTTTTAATTGAACCGTTAGAATTTCAAAACGCCTCTAAAACAGCAGGAGCAAATATTCAAAATATAAAAGCTCAGCTTGCTTACGCAAACAAACAGCTTGCTCGAGCAGAAGAACTTGTAAAACAAGACTACATAGCAAAATCACGATATGACGAACTTTTGGCTAACCGAGATGCACTAAAAGCACAACTTACAGCAGCAGAATCTAATTATCAGGACACTAACAGAAATCTAAGCTATACATCAATAAAAGCACCTGTTGACGGACGAATAGGAATAATTGATGTTACAATCGGAAACTATGTAACACCCTCATCAGGCTCACTGACAACAATTAACAGTACAAACCCGATTTACGTAACATTTCCGCTATCATCTGAGGATTACTCTTCTTTAGCGTCGACAAATGATAAAACAGATGAAAAAAGAAAAGTAGAACTATATTTCTCAAACGGAACAAAATATAAATATGACGGAGTTCAAGATTTTTTAGATAACAAAGTTGACCAATCAACAGGTACGGTTACAATGAGAGCAACCTTCCAAAATCCTGATAATAAATTACTTCACGGAGAATTTGTTAATGTAAAATTATTTGCAAATCATCCGATAAATGTTCCGATTGTACCGATAACAGCAGTTCAGGAAAATCAAGAAGGGAAATACGTATATAAACTTGATGAAAAAAATTTACCACAACTTACTTACATAAAAGTTAGCGGACAATCCGGCACAAACTGGATTATAAGCGAAGGTTTACACAAAGGAGATAAAGTAATAACAGACGGGCTTCAAAAAGTTACCCCGGGCGAAGCTGTTAATATAATTTCAAAATAATACTGCATAATAAATACACTTACTTACATTTAGGAAAATAAAATGACAGAAGGGAAACAAGGCAATTTATTTATAAATAGGCCAAAGCTTGCTATCGTAATATCACTTGCAATATTACTGGCGGGAATACTAATGATAAAAACACTACCTCTTGAGGAATACCCCTCAATAACACCACCGCAAGTTGTTGTATCAGCAACTTACTCAGGTGCAAGTTCTGATGTTATAGAATCAACGATTGCAGCACCTGTTGAAGCCCAATTAAACGGCGTTCAGAATATGATTTATATGTCATCAACCTCTGAAAGCGGTTCATATACCCTTACTTTATATTTTGAAGTAGGATCTGATCCTGATATGGCAGTTGTAAATGTCCAAAACCAATTACAACTTGTAACCCCAAGACTTCCTGAAGAAGTAAAACGTTACGGGTTATCTGTTCACAAGTCAACGGGAGGACCGGGATTACTGCTGATTTCTGTCAACTCTCCGCACAATTCTTACGAGAATCTTTATATCGCAAATTACGCAGATATTTATATAAAAGATGAACTTGCCAGAATTAAAGGGGTAGGTAAAGTTTCCGTATTTGGTTCAGAAACTTACTCCATGAGAGTTTGGTTAAATGCAGATAAAATGGCACATTATAATATTTCAACCTCAGAAGTAATATCGGCAATTCAATCACAAAACATACAATCCCCCGCCGGAGATTTGGGAGATGAGCCACTAAATGTAAAACAACCGATAAAAATCACATTAAAAACAAAAGGTCGATTAAAAGATGTTCACGAATTTGAAAATATAATTATAAAATCTCTTCCAAACGGTGCTCAGGTAAGACTAAAAGATGTAGCACGCGTTGAACTGGGGTCTGAAGATTATTCCCACCAATCAAGAATTAGCGGAAAAAATTCTGCAATTATTACGGTAAGCCAATTACCTGAGGCAAATTCCATTGATTTATCAAACAAAATCAAGAAAAAACTTGATGAACTCAGCAAAACTTTTCCAAAAGATATTGAATATAAAATTGAACACGACGAAACCGAATTTGTAAGAGAATCAATCAAAGAAGTAGTAGACGCCGTTGCGCTTGCAATTCTTCTTGTTTCAATAGTTACATATTTATTTTTGGGAACAATAAGAGCTGCATTTATTCCGTTTGCAGCAATTCCCGTATCATTAATCGGCGTATTTATATTTATGCATCTGTTCGGATTTTCGATAAATCTGCTTATATTATTTGGATTAGTGCTTGCCGTCGGACTTGTTGTTGATGATGCGATAGTTGTTCTTGAAAACACCCAAAGACATATTCAGGAAGGCAAATCGCCAAAAGAAGCAACCGAAATTACGATGAAAGAAGTTTTTGGAGCGGTTCTTGCCACTTCTCTTGTACTTATGGCAGTATTTGTACCTGTGTCATTTATGGGCGGAATTACAGGAAGAATGTTTCGTCAATTTGCACTGTGTATCGCATCATCCATAGGCTTATCAACCTTAGTAGCTTTAACATTAGCTCCTGCACTTTGCTCAATAATTTTAAAACAAGAAGAAGCAAAAGCAGATTTTAAATTTATCCGAATATTTGATGAGTGGTTTAACAAAATCAGGGATAAATACCTAATTTATGTAAAAAGTTTTACAGATTCAGCCGCATTAACATTCGGAACACTTGCAATAGTAGCAATACTTACAATCGGGATGTTTTGGCTTATTCCAAAAGGATTTTTACCAACTGAAGACAGAGGAGCATCTTTTACCCAAATCCAGCTTCCTGACGGCTCATCAGCTTCAAGAACGGATGGCGTTGCAAAAGATGTTGAAAATAAAATCTTAAAAATCCCCGGGGTAAAAAGCACAATAAGTTTAGTCGGATTAAACGGAGAGAATACGGCGTTTATTGTTGCAAGGTTTAAACCCTGGTCAAAAAGAAAAACAAAACAAGAATCCCTTAACGGAATCTTACAAAACATAAATAAAGAGTTTTCAAACTACCCGTCAGCAACAATCGCAACATTTTCACCCCCTGCAATTTCAGGGCTTGGAATGTTTGGGGGATTTGAATACCAATTACTTGATAAAGGTGACAGACCTGCTGAAGAATTGTATAAAGAAGCACTAAAACTTATAAAAGCTGCTACAGAAAACCCTAATTTTTCAATGGTTTACACTTCATACACGGCAAACATCCCTCAAATAATCCTTGATGTTGATACTGATAAAGCAATGGCACAGAATATTGATGTAATGGAGATTTATAATGCAATTGCCGCATATTTTGCAAAATCTTATGTAAATGACTTTAATAAATACGGAAGGGTTTATAGGGTTTATGTCCAAGCAGATTCGGATTTCCGTTCAAGGATTTCAGACATAGATAAAATCTACGTAAAAAACAAAAACGGGAAAATGGTACCTTTATCTTCGGTTATAAAAACACGAAACACAGTCGGCCCTCAAACAAGAACAAGGTTTAATATGTATCCTGCAATAACGATTAACGGAAATACACGCCAAGGTGTAAGTTCAGGTAAAGGTATGGAACTTATGGAAGAAATTTCCGATAAAACACTACCAAGTGATATGGGTTATACCTGGTCAGGTTCTTCTCTACAGGAAAAACAATCAAGCGGACAAATCGTGCCGATACTTATGATGTCATTAGTATTTATATTTCTGTTTTTGGTCGGGCTTTATGAAAGTTGGTTCTTACCTGTCACCGTACTTTTAGTAACACCTGTAGCACTTTGCGGAGCACTGATATTTCAATACGTGGCAGGTTATTCTCTTGATATCTATTCTCAAATAGGTCTTGTAATGTTAATCGGGTTAAGTACAAAACAAGCGATTTTAATTATTGAATTTGCAAAAGACGCGCACGAAAACGGACTTTCGATAAAAGAAGCAGCTATGGATGCTGCAAAACTCAGATTTAGAGCTGTTATGATGACAAATATCGCTTTTATTTTAGGCTTAATTCCGCTTGTTGTCGCCTCAGGTGCCGGAGCCGCCTCAAGGCATTCTGTCGGTATGACTGTTTTTGGCGGAATGATTGCAGTCGCGTTTATTGGCACCTTCCTTGTTCCTGCATTTTATGTGATGATTGAAGAATTTAAATTAAATTTGTCTAAAAAATTCAAGAAAGATAAAAACTAATGATAAAATATTTACTCTTAATAATACTGTTAACAATACCCCTGCAAAGTTTTTCATACGAACCGGAAAACAAAATAAATCCTGACGAATTTCCACAAAGCGAAGATGTTTTACCAAAGAGTAAAATAAAACCCGAATTTGTCATATCCGGTTCAATCGAAAAAAATATTGATATGACCTTGAATAATTGCTTAAAACTGGCACTTGGCAATAATCCTCGAATTAATGCTGCATTTCAGGACATTTTAGCGTCTGACGCGAGAATTAAACAAATTTGGTCAAACTACTTTCCCTCAATTACCTGGCAAACAAGTGCAACAAGACTAAGACAACTTCAATTATCCGACGCCTTCGGTGAAACTTTAGAATTTAATTACTTCTTATTAGGGCAGGTATCACTACAACAAATGCTTTATGACTTTGGAGTAACCCAAAATCAGGCAACCATAAGAAGACTTGATTATGAAGGCT
>CAMDYM010000008.1 GCA_945910425.1 uncultured Candidatus Melainabacteria bacterium
TATCAGGTTCAATTAAAGGTTCATCCCCTTGAAGATTGCAAATAAAAGAGATTTCGGGGTGACGTGAAACAACTTCCATGATTCTATCAGAACCGCATTTGTGTTCACTTGATGTTATTTCTACCTCTCCGCCAAAAGATTTTACTTCGTTAAAAATACGTTTATCATCTGTTGCAACAATAATCATGTCGGCAAGTTTTGATTTTTGAGCTTTTTCATAAACCCATTGAATTATAGATTTACCTAAAACTTTTAAAAGCGGTTTACCTTCCAGTCTTGAAGAACCGTATCTTGCAGGTATTATTATTGCTGTTTTTGTCATTTTTTCTCTCCTTATTTTTATTCCCTCGTCCGTTTACGGGAGAGGGTTTGGGTGAGGGACTATTTGCCTCTTTTAACTACAAATGATGTCCACTGATCTTGTTGAATTTCTTCTATTAATTCAAGTCCTTCACGATTGTATGCTTCGATTACCATATCGCGTTTTTCATATAAAATCCCGCTTAAAGACATTAAAGCGCCCTCTTTCATAATGTTTTTTAAATCACCCATAATTTCGGCAAGTACAAAGTGAAGAATGTTTGCGCAGACAAAGTCAAATTTTTCTGTAATTTTGTCAGCCGTGCCAAGTTCAAATGTACATTCAACATTGTTTTTTGCTGCATTTTCTCGAGCAACATCAATAACAGTATCATCGTTATCACATCCATAAACGTATGAGGCTCCGAGTTTTTTTGCCAAAATTGATAAAATCCCTGAACCCATACCGATATCTGCGACTTTATCATCTTTTTTCATATATTTTTCAAGTGCTTTCATACAAAGCTGTGTAGTCTGGTGGGTTCCTGTACCAAACGCGCACCCGGGTTCAAGTTTTATTGTTACCTCATTTTCTTTTGGCTGATAGTTAATCCAATCGGGAACAACGGCAATTTTATCCGTTACGTGTGTTACATCCCACTGCTCTTTCCATTTTTTTGACCAGTCTTCGGTTTCTTTTTCTTCCAGTATAAATTCCCAGCTGCCTAAGTCGTCTTCTGTTAAGCCGCGTGATAAAAATTCTTCTCGAGAGAGGTCTAAAATATTTTCAACATCATAAAGCAAATCTTCGTAAGAATCGCCGTATTCGTTTTTAAGGAAAATTTTTAAGGTTCCTTCGGTAGTTGAAACCATTTCTAAGTCTTTATATGTTTCTTCCGCGAGGACAATTCCTTCGCAGTCAAAATTTTCAAAGAAAATTTCAGAAATTAAGTCTTCCATTTCAGGATTAATTTGTAACCTTAGTTCGTAGTAACTTTTATTATTCATGATTAAACCTCTCGGAATAATTATAGCATAAATTTACCACGGGTAATCTTTAGTGATTTCCCAACCTGAGTGCATAATTAGTTCCGTGCAGGTGCTTCCCCCGTCCCAACCTGTAGCTTCTTTACCGCATCTTCTGATAAGTTCATCTCTGCTTGTTCTTTCATTTACTTGGTAAACATGCCCGTCAATTTTTACACCTGTATCTACAAAATGAAGTGCAAAATAAAAAACATCTCTTCCGACACGATTTGGACCGGAAGGACCGTTTAGGTCAACTACTACATAAAAGTAGTTTGTTCCATGGTTTGTCATTATAAAACACATTCCGTTATTTGCTAAATAACATCCATTCTGGAAGCTACCAGCAGAGTAAACTTCTTCTCCCGCGGGTGTTTTTGCCCTCCAATTTGAAATTTTTACTGTAGAACCGCTCATATAGGGGGCAAAATACGTTGCAAAAATCCCGTATTTATCGTGACTTCCTAAGGTAACGTCGTATACCTCAGGCGGATTGTAAGTTAAATCGTCATCAGCAATGGCTTGTCTGCTTGCATTAACAAGTAACGAATAAGCTTTCTTTAATTGAGTTGCTGTTGAGCGTTTCTGATAATTAGTAATAAGCCCTGGGATTGTAATTGCAGCTACAACCCCGATTATTCCAAGAGTTATTAATATCTCAGCCAATGTAAACCCCTTTATTTTTCTCATATATTCTCCTTATATTGTCATTATAATATTATTATTTAATCAAAGTATAATATCATTCATAGATTTTGTAAAGTAAATGTATATACAAAATCATGGAGATGTAGTGATGAAAAAGAAACTATCCCGCTCCGGCAGCGGTTGGGCGTTGTTTATGCCGAAAACTTTGTTAGAGCTTATAGACGTTAATCCTGAAGCTGATAAATTAGAAGTTAAGGTTGAAAATAACGTTATAAAAATTACCAAAGCAGAAGACGACGAAAAAAATCCTCAATAATCATTGATGATTTTTTAATATGATGAAATAATGCGAGAAGAGGTAAATATTTCAGTTGTTGACCCATTTTTCACTGTCATTGCGAGCGAATAAAATGAGTGTGGCAATCTCATTATTTCAATGTCTTTCAAATAATTTAGGTACGTATTCTTTGTTTTACCTTGATTATTAATGAGATTACTACGTCGCTTTCGCTCCTTGTAATGACAGAATAAACTGCACTAATAATCACTTACTCCTACCCCTATTTTGTTTCAATAAATTCAACGTTTGGAGTATATTCTGAGTTTTCGCTTTGAAGATTTAGTTTGCTGACGATACTTGCGCGTTTTTTACGGAAAAGCATGTCTACAAATGCTTCCAATCTTGTTACAAAACCTGCTTCTCCTGTTTGCTCATCAATTGTGAGGTTTAGAAGCGGTTTGTTAAACTGTTTTGCGCGTCTTGTAATACGTTCAACCATTAACGAATCAGGTCCGCAGCCGAATGCCGTAATCGTAATTACACCGTCAACTTTGTTGTCTTTTAAGAAGTGACCTGCGCTTCCTGTCATTTCATCTTCATTTGCCCAGTATTTTTCGTTACCAAGGCTTGAGATACCTTCGTCAAGTTGTTCGCCTGATAATTGAAGAGATGTACAGACTTCAACATCCATTTTCTCTAATTTATCAAGAACTTTCATGCAAACACGTTCATCATAAATGTTATAACCGTGTCCGACAAGTGCGATTGAAATCGGATATTCTTTTGTTTTGTTTGCGATAACAACTTTACCTTGAAGAGCGTAACTTAATGCTTTAGAGTAAGGCATTCCTGATTTTGTCATAACGTAGAAGTTGTTATAACATCTCCAGCCAGCTTTAGAAGCTTTTTTGATAAGCTTCATATCAGTAATGCCGTAAGGCTTTACGCATTCAGCTAAAAATTCATACAATCCCTGATTCTTTTCGGATTTATCCAATGTTGCTTCTATCATTGTGAAAGGTTGTTTAATAACGTTTCTCACTAAATCAGGCAACCCTCTGATTTTTGAACAGTTGTATATTTTGTTATCAATAGACTGAAGAGATGGTACAAAGATTTTATCAACGCCTTTGTTTAGTAAGTTCAGGATATGTCCGATATAAACCTTAATCGGCAGGCATGTTTCAGTTACAACAAGTCCTGCACCTTCTGACATTGTCTGTTTTGTTGTTACATCAGACAAGATAATCTTAATGCCTAAGTCCGTAAAAAATCCGTAGTAAAACGGATAATTATTGTAAAAGGACATTGCTCTTGGTATACCTATAACTTTTTCTTCAGCTTTTGATTGTGTCATGATAAGTTTCCCTAAAATAAATATTTCTATTTATATAATAGCTCAAAAAAATATTTTTTGATAGTTCGGGTAATAAAAAGTTAAGTTAATAAAACTTAATATTTCTTTTGTAAAAAGGCAATTTTCAGGACGAAAAAAACTTTATATGTATATAAGGAATATCTAGGATATATTTTTACAGGAACAGGATGATTAAAAATCAATAGGGAGGACTTCGCATGGGCGTTGGCGCAGAAGATTACATCGATAAGATGTTAGTACAAAAGTATCAGGAAGAACGAGTTGACAATCACGACAACATGGAATCAATGGTTGATCCGAATAAGATGTTGGAAGCTATGAATGATTATGCCGCAACTCTTAGAAACATGATGGAATTGAAACAAAGATTAAATATTGCGTGTTATGCGATAAACGCTAGAACTGCACGTTATCAAAAATCTTTGGGTCGAAGATAATAAAAAGTTTGTGTTGAATTGTGCCTGTTTTTGGTTAAAAATAGGAAAAACACAAGGAGATACACCATGGGAAAAATTATCCTGGGCTCTTCATCTCCCAGAAGAGCAGATATTCTAAAAAGGCTAAAATTGGATTTTGAAATCATTCCGTCTTCTTATGTGGAACCACATGATAAGACGGATTTCTCTTATGATTTTGTAGAAAGTCTTGCTTATAACAAGGCGCTTTCGGTTGCCAAAGGGGTAAAGGGGGTAAATGAGAAGGCTCATATAATTGGTGCTGATACAATTGTCGTTGTTGATAATAAAATTCTAGGCAAACCAAAAGATAAAGAAGAAGCTTACGAAATGCTTAAGATGTTATCAGACAGAACCCATTTTGTAGTGACTGCTGTTGCTGTTGTAGAAGCGCCTTCTCTTGAGTATAAAATTAAGTCAACAACAACTTATGTAACATTTGAAGAGCTTACGGATGAGCAGATTGAGTATTATATAGAAAACTTTAAACCTTTTGATAAGGCAGGTTCTTACGGAATACAGGAACTTCCTGAAGGGTTTGTTAAAAAAGTTGAAGGACCGTTAGACAACGTAATCGGGCTTCCGTCGGAAACTTTGCTTGAGTTATTGACATTTTCAAAAAATAATAAATAATTAATAATATGAAACAAGGATTTACTCTTGCAGAAGCTTTAATAACACTGGGTGTAGTCGGCATTGTTGCCGCAATGACTGTTCCTGTGTTAATTTCTAATACTAATGGCGCAAAGTATAGAAGCCAGTTAAAAAAAACTTATTCAACATTAAATCAGGCAGGTTTAATGGCTCAGGCAAAGTATGAGTTTGATTATTCGGGAACTAATGAAGTTTGTCCCGAATCTCCGGCAGACGGTGCTAAGCATAGTCCTGAAGAAGTACAAAGTTTCTGTTCCCTTTTTAACGGAACTTTACTTGGTGCAACTTATGTCGGGAAAGTTTCTAACTTAAAACGAACCGATTCAAAAAATAAAAATGCCGAGGTTGCATATTCTTTAGCTACAAGAGAAACTTTACCTGATAATTACGAAGATTTTCTGGCTTATGTTCTTCCAAACGGTACGCTTATAGCATTTCATCCGGAGGCGAAGGATTGTGATTTGCCTATCGGAAGACGACCTGTTCAAGAGGTTTTCACAGGTACTGTTCAAGGGGTGTCTTTAAAAAATTGTGTCGGATTTATCGATGTGAACGGAGTGTCTTTACCAAATCGTGAAGTCAGATGTTCTTCAGGCGAAAATAAGGTTGATGGCGGATCAAATTGTATAGTTGATAATAATGCAAACAGGCTGCTTGATGTTTATCCGATAGTCTTTCATAACGCGACGGTTGAACCTGCATCAGGGGCAGCCCAATTTGTATTAGATACCAGCAAAATATAGCGGGTAAAAGTAAAGACTATAAGCCGATAAGTCTATATGACTATAGTTTTATCGACTTTATGCCAAACTTCACCGGAGCCCCATACATTTCCTCCTAGACCATGCCTTCTTTTACAGCTTTAACTGCTGCTTGTACACGGTCATTAACGCACATTTTTTGTAAAATTGAACAAACATGTGCTTTTGCGGTGTGAACACTTACGATAAGTTCTTTTGCTATTTCAGTATTACTTTTACCTGCGACAAGGTGTTTTAGAACTTCAAATTCTCGTTCAGTCAGCGGAATTCGGGCTTGTTCGGATACCTGATTCCCTAAGAGTCCGATATTTTCGGTTCTCGGGATTGATTTTAATGCAAGATTTGCAACCATAGAGTCAATCCAACAAACTCCTTGAGATACATCTCTTATGACATCTGCAAGTTTTGACGGATCAATATCTTTCAGGCAATACGCGTTTGCCCCTGAACTTAATGCCGCAAGCACTTCTTCTTCTCTATCATGAGAAGTTAGTGCTACAATTTTTATATCGGAAGACATTTCTCTGATTTTAACCATAGCTTCAATACCGTTCATCCCCGGAAGTCCTAAATCCATTAAAACAACATCCGGATGAAGTTTTTCTATTTCACTAAGACCAATTATCGCGTCTTCGCATTCTGCGACTACATTCATATCAGGATTCGCATTGAGGGCGCATCTTAAGCCTACTCTTGTTAATTTGAAATCTTCTACAATAATAATTGAAATTTGTTTTTGCTCTGTTACCATTTTTTAACACTCCATCTTTATTAAATAATCAGGCTATAACCCTTGTTAATTATGTACAAATTTATATCTTAAATGGAAGAATTGAATTAGTCAGTTGGGTAATATTAACATGTTGCGGTATTAATATTTTCTTATGATATAATTTCTATACATAGGGAGATATTTATGTTTAATTTGTTTTTTAGAAGAGAGAAAGTAAATACTGTAGCTAAGGATGTTGAACTTAATAAGGTTTATGAAGCCTTAAAAAAGGCATATCCGTTTGAAAATATTTCTGAAATGAGAAAGAAATACCTTTCAATGCATATTCAAAAGTTCGGATATTTAACATATCCTTACCAAAAGGCGCTTGATGAGTTGACAAACGAAGAAACGCTTTTTGCGCTTGAAGAAAAGTGGAAACAAAATAATGTTTTTAAAGATGGTAAGTTCCATTTTAAAAATAATCAGGTAAGTCCTTTAGCCAGAAATCAGGAGAAAAATTCCGATTGGTTTAAAAAAGAAGGGCATAATATAAAACTCATTAATCTTGCAGCCTTAGGAAACGGAAATAAATCTCCTGAAACAGGTAAATTCTTTGACTGGTTAAAACAGTTATTGATTCTTCCGACAGGTAATTTTAATAATAAGATATACAATACAACAATATATTTAATACCGTTTCACCCGAGAGAATTTGGCTGCGCGTATCTTCCAAAAAGCAATGAGGTAAGTTCAAAACTTAATGATACCCATATTGAAGAACTTACAGGCATGGATGTAAAAAAACAGGTTCAAACATTTATTGAAATGGCACAACTTGCGGGACACCCTGTAATTTATGATATACTGCCTCAAACAGGAAGATTTTCTAAATTCGTTCTGGCAAACCCTCAGGTTGCAAGGTGGTATGATATAACAGAGCTTCAAAGACAATTAATTGCAAAAGTTGATGAAGTTGCTGAATTTTTATCAAAAGATAATGACCAGGATGATATCCAGATAGTTAAAGATATTTATGTTCAACGACTTCAAGGTAATTCAGGTGATTTAAGCCCTGCTTTTCAGGAACTTTATAACAATTTTGAAGGAATAATGTCTGAGCATAAAAAACAGTTCTCAAATACCATGCTTTCAAGAGCCTATCAGACAAAAATTCATAAGCGTGCAAAAGAAGTTGTAGCACGTGTTCATGAATTTAAAAATGATAAGAAAAAACCAGAAGAAAAAGATATAACAAAACAAATAGATGCAATTCAGGCTTTAATGGAAGAAGGTTTGTGGCCGGCACCCGGCGGGGCATGGTGTTCTGCGGGAGTTCCCGTTTATGATGGGATGAGCGAATGCGGCGGATATCCGATGTTTAAACATTACGATTATAAGGGAGATGACGTAACTTCTTTTGCTAATCTTGACTGCCAAACTCCTTATTATTTTGTTAACCTTGAAAACGGCAGGTTTAATGATGATGTAATTGAATTGTTTATTGATAGTATGAAACAATTACAGCAGGATTATAACTTTGACGGATTTAGAATTGACCACATTGACCACGTTGTGGATGAAGTGTCTGAAAGAAACGGTGTTCCGATTAGTTACAGGGCGCCAAGAGTCGTATTAAATAAATTAAACTCAACTATGAAGAAAAAATTTCCGTATTTTGCAACTTTAGCAGAATACATGCTTTGGGATAACTTTTATAAAGAATATCATCAGGATATGAAATTTGACCTTTTGTGGGGTAATGATATTGTGTCGCAGTTTGATAAAACCCCTGAAAAAATCATGGATGATAATCAGTATCTTGCCTCTTATAACATTAAGTTTAAAAAAGGAAACATGCTTTCTATATTGAAAACTTACAACAATCAAGACGGCGAGTTTCACTGTATAGACCAATATCCTGCTCAGTTAGGAGAAAACGGAGCTTTATATAAATGGGCAAAATATAAGCTTCTTCCGGGGGGTAAATACGCACAGCGTCCGATGTTGTATGTAGACGGAGATGAAAGCTTTACCCAAGGCGGTACAGAATATACAATAGGTGAAGAAGTTGCAATGAAACGTTCTTGTAACGAGGATTTTTATAACAAGTTTGACGCGATAGACAGATTTGTAAAATGTAATAATATAATTTCGCAAGGTGAAGCGCAGATTATAGTAGAAGATGAAGACGGATTCTGCGCATGGTTAATCACAAGAGAACCTTTGCGAAAAGCATATCTTGTGGTGTCAAATTACAAAAATCCGACCGAAAAGGTTACAAAAACAGCGCCGACAGGTGAATGTTACAGAGAAATTGTCGAAGGATCTACTATATTTGATAAAGAAATCTATATACCGAGCGATTATAATCTGAAAAACGAATATATATTGGAAGATAAAGATTATCAGCCTCAAGAAGTCGAAAATACTGACAGTATTCATTTTGAAAAACTTGAACCCGGAGAATTCAGAATTTTTGAACTCGAACGTGGTTAGGGGTAAATATTATGTACCGCTGAAACTTGTTGTACTGTCATTACGAGGAGGACGAAGTCCGACGTAGTAATCACATTAATATTCAATGTAATACAAAATAATAAGTACCTAAATTTATTGAAAGACATTGGCATAATGAGATTGCGACGCTCATTTCATTCGCTCGCAATGACAATACAAAATAAGTCAACAACTGAAATATTTACCCCCGTAGTAATCCCATTCAAAATTACAGTAAACTATCATATAAGTCTGTTTTATCTTTATTAAAATTTTCAATAAGTATTTCTTTTTTAGCTCTGGAATAATTTTTGATTTGTTTTTCTCTCAGGATTGCAGATTCAATACTGTCAGTTACTTCATAATATATTAATTTATCAAGATTATAACGCTCTGTAAAACCTTTTACTAATTTGTTTTTATGCTCATAAACTCTTCTTATGATATTATTAGTAACACCAACGTACAGAGCTGTATTATATTTATTGGTTAATATATATACGTAATAGGCTTTCACAAATATAACCTAGCATGAATATAATCTAGGGTAAATATTTCAGTTGCTGACTTATAATTGTACTGTCATTGCGAGCGAATGGAATGAGCGTCGCAATCTCATTATAGCGATAATTTTCAAGTTATTTTGATACGTATTTCTTGTTTTATTCTGATTATTAATGAGATTACTACGTCGCTACGCTCCTCGTAATGACAGAACAAATGACATGTCATTGCGAGGGGTGACTTTTGCAAATTATATTGTTACCGTACATTTACCCCCGTCGCAATCTCATTATGCCAATGTTTTTCAATAAATTTAGGTACTTATTATTTTGTATTACATTGAATATTAATGAGATTACTACGTCGGACTTCGTCCTCCTCGTAATGACATGGTAGGTTTATCTTAACAAAATTTTACAAATATGAAACCTAATTATAATAAGCGTTTTAGCGATTATAAAATAAAAAAACTAATCCTTAAGGATTAGTTTTTTATGATTAATGTTATTTTACTAGTTAATTTGGGTTTATTATTCATATAAGAATCTAAAAATCATTCAAATGGTTGACAGATTTTAAAAAAAATAGTAATATAATTGGCATGTAAAGCGTATTATAAGTTAAACTTATTTAAAGAAAGGTGAAAAAATTATGACAAAAAGATTCGGTTTTACTTTGGCAGAAGTATTGATTACTTTAGGTATCATTGGTGTTGTAGCAGCAATGACAATTCCTACATTGATTGCAAACACAAACGGCGCAAAATTCAGATCACAATTTAAGAAAACAATTTCAACATTAAACCAAGCAGGTTTGATGGCACAAGCACAGTATGACTTTGACTATGCAGGAACAACAGAAAAATGTACAGGTGTAGTAGCTACAGATGCTGCTAAACACCCTGAATCTGCTATGTCATTCTGTGCAATCTTGAACGGTACATTAACAGGTCAAACTTACCAAGGTGCTGTTACAAATATTAAACGTAGTAATAACGGTACATCAGAAGCTTATGCTATTAAAACAGTTTCAGCTTTAACAAAAGCAACAGCAGAAACTTATTTAGCTTATACATTAGCTGATGGTTCAATCGTAGCATTTAATAAGGATGCTGTAGGTTGTGAACTTCCTATCGGACAACAATTAACTAAAGCATATATTTATACAACTCACCCTGAATGTTTAGGTTTTATCGACGTAAATGGTGCAACATTACCTAACAGAGAAGTATCATGTTCTGAAGCCGGTAAAGATGCTCAAGATGTTACAGTTCCATGTGCAGTTAAAAACGATGCTAACCACATGACAGATATCTTCCCTGTATTCTTCCACGATGCAACAGTAGAACCTGCTTCAGCAGCTGCTAAATATGTATTAACAACTTCTAAATAATAGTTTAAGTTGCTAAAGTTTTTGAGGCGGAACAAACATTTGTTTGTTCCGCCTTTTGTATTTTACAGTAGGTTGGGGTTTCACCCCAACATTATATTTATGATGATTTTACACTGTTGGGCTAAAAGCACAACCTACTTCAAAAAGCCCAACCTACCGCTCAGAATGACTTCCTCCTCCTCGTAATGACAGAACAAAAGATATGCGTGCCAAAACATTTACCCCTTTTCCCCTACTTGATATTTACCCCCCCTCGTGATATCCTTAAGTTGCTGAATATAAATAAGAAAGAAGGATATATTATGTCAGAAGTAAGAGTCAGAATAGCTCCGTCACCAAGCGGTAACTTACACGTTGGTACTGCACGTACAGCTTTATTTAATTATTTATTTGCAAAGAAAAATAACGGAAAGTTTGTTCTAAGAATTGAGGATACAGATGCCGAAAGAACCTCTCAGGAATATATTGATAATATTTTTGACAGTTTAAAGGCATTAGGCTTAAACTGGGATGAAGGTCCTGATGTTGGCGGTCCGTACGGACCTTATACACAATCAGAACGTTTCGATATCTATCCGAAATACGTTCAACAGCTTTTAGATTCAGGGTTTGCATATGAATGCTTCTGTACCCCTGAAGAACTTGAAGCCGAAAAAGCTCAGGCAACTGCTGAAAAAAGAGCTTATGTTTATTCTAAAAAATGTGAAAATTTAACAGAAGAAGAAAAAGCAAAATTAAGAGCTGAAGGTAGAAAACCTGCAATCAGATTTAATATTGCAAAAGCTCAAAAAGCATTCCATGATTCTTCAATATTAGAGTTTGATGACCTTGTAAAAGGTAAATTACATATGGATACAAATCTTTTAGGTGACTTTGTAATCCAAAAATCTAATGGTGCACCGACTTATAACTTTGCGGTTGTAATTGATGATGCTCTGATGAAGATTTCTCATGTAATTCGCGGAGAAGACCATATTTCAAACACTTATAAACAAATTTTAATATTTGAAGCATTAGGGCTGGATGTTCCAAGATTTGGTCACTTAGGTATGATTTTGGCTCCAGATAGAAGCAAATTGTCAAAACGCCATGGTGCAACAGCTGTTTCTGATTTTGTAAAACAAGGTTACTTGACAGATGCTTTGATTAACTTTGTGGCACTTTTAGGTTGGGCGCCGTCAGATGGTGAAGAAATTAAACCGGTTGAAGAAATCGCACAAGACTTTAGAATCGGCGAAATTTCCTCTTCTAATTCAATTTTTGAATACGACAAATTAAAATGGATGAACAGCCATTATATCAAAATGCTTCCTATTGAAAAATTGAAAGAAATGTTAAAACCATACTTAACTCAGTACAATTTAGACGAATTGACTGACGAACAGTATACAAAAATGGTTGAAATAACAAGAGAACCGTTGACATTGCTTTCAGATATTACAGATGCTGTTCCTTATTTCTTCGGAAAAGATGTTGAAATTCAGCCTGAAACCCAAACAGGAACTCTTGATACCGAAACTGCTCAAGAAGTTTTGAAAGATTTTGTTGAAAGGGCAAAAGATTGGGAATGGACAGAAGAAAATCTTCACGAGGTTTTAGCTCAGTTTAGGGCTGATTGGAAAGAAAAAGGTGTTAAACCTAAGGTTACAATGTGGGCAGTCAGAGCTGCAATTACAGGAAGAACCTGCGGAGCTGATATGGTCGGAATCCTTGAAATCTTAGGAAAAGACACATCATTATACAGAGCAAATAAAGCTATTAAATAAGGAATTAATTTTAACAAAGGGCGGCGGGACTATTAGTTCCGCCGCCCTTTGTTTACCCTTGTGTTACCTGGTTTTCTCCGAGTATAAAAACTTTCCAGTTAGCGGATTCTTCTTTTATAGGTTTATAAAAATCTTTTACAAGTATCTGTTGTGTTTGGATAGGGTTATAGCCTTGTGATTTTAAAAATTCCCCGAAACTTTCGGAATTTTTTACATAATTTTTTTGTTTAACAAGCGGGTAGAATGCCCGTTTTTTGCCTGCAATCTCACAAAGCATTATATTTATAATCTTGTTATAATCAATTTCGTATCCGCTGTTTAGTGTCATATCTAAAATATAATTCAGATTATCGCTTGTTGTTATTGAAAAATATGCAAGAATATTTTTTTCATCTTCAATAACATAGCGCATTTTGTAAACATCTGTAAGCCCTTTAAAAAATACTTCCTGAAATTCTTTTGCATATCTTTGTAGTGAGGGTTTGTAAATATTTATAAGCTCAGAATTATACAGTTGTGCAACTTTTTTAGCATCAGAATCTTTTGCATAACGCCAGCGAAGGTCTGATTTTTCAGGGATTGGTTTTTCTATTTTCCATAAAGTTTCAGAAGCGCACTGCCTGAATCCGCAGCCGTTTATAAAAAGATTAAACAGTTCATCATGGCACTCATCTATTATAACCGAAAACGATAATGCACCTTTTGCACCGTATTTTTGTACAACAAAATCAACAAGTTGTTTTCCGATTTCATAAAGATTTTCTTTAAAAATGAGTCTTGTTATATTAATTTTATGGGGGTTCCCGGGAGTTGTTGTAATCGTTATTAATCCCAAAATCTCTTTTTTGTCAACAAGAATAAATGATTCTGATTTGAATTTTAAAGAAAGCGGCATCATTGCGTTTAAGAAACCGACAGGCTCTTCCATTATGGATTTTGCAAGTTTGTCGTTATCGTCGGTACACAGATAGGATACAAGTTTTTTCAGCTTTCTGTAATCAAAATACGTCAATCTTCTTATTTGCATATGTACATTATAATCATTTTAATAACCTTGTGCAAGTCCTTCTTTGTGATAGAATAAAACTACAGAAGGGAATCGAGGTTGATTATGGATAATTTAAAAATTTATCTTGATAAAGATATTAATCAAGATTTAATTAAGAGTAAAAAGATTGCAGTAATTGGGTTTGGCTCTCAAGGTTACGGTCAATCCATGAATTTAAGAGATTCAGGCTGTGATGTTGTTTTAGGTTTAAGACAGGGCGGTAAGTCCGATGTTAAAGCAAAAAATTACGGTTTTAAAACAATGCCGATTGAAGATGCCGTAAAATGGGCTGATATTGTTCAAATTCTGATTCCTGATGAGTTGCAGGCAAAGGTTTATGAAGAACAAATTAAGCCTAATATGCACTCTGGTCAGTATTTGATGTTTTCTCACGGGTTTAATATTCATTACAAAAAAATTGTACCGCCGCCTGATATAAATGTTATTATGGTTGCGCCAAAAGGCCCGGGGCATACAGTAAGAAGCCAGTATGAAGAAGGAAAAGGGGTTCCGTCTTTAATTGCAGTTTATCAAGATTTTACAGGTGATTCTAAAGAGGTTTCGTTATCTTACGCCTCTGCAATCGGAGCCGGTCGCGCAGGTATTATTGAAACAACATTTAAAGAAGAAACCGAAACAGATTTGTTCGGTGAGCAGGCCGTAATTTGTGGCGGAGTTTCAGCGTTAATGAAAGCCGGTTTCGAGGTTTTGACAGAAGCAGGATATTCTCCTCACATGGCTTATTTTGAAGTTCTTCATGAAATGAAACTTATTATTGACCTTGTAAATCAAGGCGGTTTGGCAGATATGAGATATTCAATCTCTAATACCGCAGAATACGGTGATATGACCCGCGGACCTAAAGTTATTGGTGAAGCTTCCAAAAATGCGATGAGAGAAATCTTAAAAGATATTCAATCAGGCAAGTTTGCCGATGAATTTACAACAGAGATGGCAACAGGATGTAAAAATTTCAACCGTTTGCGTGAAGAAAATGCCTCTCACCCAATCGAAAAAACAGGTGAAGAAATTCGTTCATCTTTTGTTTGGGGGCAGGAAGACAAGATTATAAATAAGGATAGGAATTAATTATGTTTAACACAGAAGACTTATACGAAGTTGTTATATTTTCAATCGGTGATACAAAAGCCGGTACAAAAATGGGAAAATTACAGCTTAAAAATACGGTTGATGAGAGTCTTCTTAACTGTATTTTGTGGGAAGAAACCCTAAACCGTTTGGATAATAAAATTTTTAGAACAGGAAACTTGGTCAGAATAGTTTCGGCAAGTTTTAACGAAAAGTTTAATAATTGTCTAATTTCGGCACTTGAACTTGTGAAAGAAGCAAAATTAGGACTTGAAAGTTCCGAAATTGATAAATATTGGGCTAAGTTACAGTCTTATGTCGCAAAAATAAAAGATGAAACTTTGAGAAATTTTGTAGCTTCTCAGTTTGAAAAATATGAGCAGGAATTTAAAATAAAACCTGCCGCAAAACTTATGCACCACAACTATATCGGCGGGTTGTTGGTTCATACCGTTGAATGTGCCGAGTTTGTCGAGCTTAATATGGCAAACTTTAAGTATAAGTTGAATGAAGATGAAGTTTATGCAGCTTGTTTGTTGCACGATTTTGGCAAAATCTTTGAATATACGGTCGATACGGAAACAGGTTTGATAGATTATGCTCCGGGTTTTCGTGAAGAATGGATTTCTCACTCTCAATACGGGTTTAGCGTTTGTATGACCGCGGGATTTAAAAAAGTGGCAAAAATGATTGCCGCACATCACGGAAGAGCAGAGTGGGGCGCAATTATAGATTTAAACCAAAAAGATTTAGAGCCTGAATTATACATAATCCATTTTATAGATAATTTGTCCGCAAAATTTGGAAAAATTAATACCAGAATGCTTGAGGGGTAAAGGTATATTTTGTATTAATCTATATGGGGAATGTTTTTTAATAAATTTTGCATTCCTTTACCAATTTTTCTGGCATCTTTTTCTAAGAAGTTGTTATGATATTTATACATTGAAATTATTCCAGTTGGATCAGTATAATTGTCGTGTGCTTCGAAAAATTTACTAATCATATTTGAAATATTTTCACCTTTAGGAATTTCAGTTTTACCATATCCCATATCTTCAACCATTTTAATGAATTCGGGCTTAAATCTTTCTTTCATGCAATTTTCGATTTCTTTATAGCGTTTTAATATAGCTTTAGTTTCGTTAACAGAAATATCATCACTTATAAAAGCTTCTTTAAATATTTTTTGAGCTTTTTCTATATAAGAAGACCCCCTGCCGGCTTTTTTTACTGCCAAAATTGTTCCCAAAGCCAATACTCCCAATCCGCTAAGAATTAAAGCTCCTTTGTTTGGTTTGTCGGATTTTGTGGAAATATTTGCAGTGTCATTTCCTGCTTGGTTATTAAGCGGGGTAAAATTAAGTATACCCCGTTTTAAACCCTTCTGATGATTATATCCAAATTTTGCAGGTGTAAAATTGATATTATTTAGCATTCATTGTATTAAAACGTTCTTCCATTACTTTATTTGCAAATGTTTTTAAATTTTCTAGTTTCTTTTGGAGCAAATTTTTTATGTGTGCGTGTTCGCCCACATTTTTTATCGTTTCCTGAACTTCGCTTATTTGGTTCTGAATTCGTTCAAGACATGAGTTCAATTTATATAATTTTACTGTTGGACTCATAGTTTTTGTGTTTTTTGTTTTAATCTCTACAACATCAGCAGGTAAATCTTCTTTTCTGTGTGAAGATTTAAGTCCTAATTTTTTAGTTAATTTAGAAAATTTACTTTTAATTGATGGAGTAGTTGATTGTGTAAGTTTGTTAATAGTGGTCATTTTTTCCCCTTTCTTTTTTATTATATTTTTATAAAAAATTGGAAAGGGGAAAAATGACCCTACCCTACCCTACCCTACCCTACCCTACTAACTACGCGACTTTTAGCCGTTTAAAATTTAACTTCATAATTTGTAACATTTTTGGATTTATCCAAAAATGTTACAAATTAAATAAAAATTTACGTTACGAAACATTTTGAGTCATGGAGCATGGTTTATGCTAAATTAAAGTTAATAAACGGATATATTTAGGAATAGTTTTAAGGAGATAATGAATGTCTGAATATCTGAGCAAAGAAGAGATAAAACAATGGAGAAGTTCATTAGAAAAAATTACATTAGAGGAATTTGCTGCGAAATTAGGGAAAAAAGTTGAAGAAAAAAAAGAAACTAACGATCTTGTTGATATAGTTTTACACGGTAAACCGGTTGTTTCCGAATTGCCAAGTTGGAATCCTAAAGTCGAGCGTTTAAGCGCAATCGCAGACAGAGCTTATGAAAAAGAGAAAGAACTTTATATTTCTCCGTTCTCAGCTAAAAACCTTAAAATAGATGAACCAAAAGTTGAAAAACAACCTGCAAAAAAATCAACTTCTGAGAAAAAAGCTCCTGTAGTTAAGTCTGTTAAACCCAAAACGGCTCCTAAGAAATCTGAAAAAACTATTAAAGCAGTAAAAAAAGAAGTACTTTCTGATACTAAAACAGGTGATGAGTTAAGAGATGAAGTCAGAGTTGTATTTAAAAAAGCTTTAACTGATAGAGAACAAAAAGTTTTTGATTACTTTGCAGCTCACAAAAATAAAATTGTTTATGCTAAAGATTTAGCTACACTTCTTGACCTTCCAAGAGATTATGTTTATAAGTATATTAAAAACTTAAGAGCAAAAATCGATGGCGAAGCACTTAAAAATGCTGATAAAGGTGGATTTGTCTTATCTATATAAAAAGATTTAACAAAAGGCGGCGGTTAAATTTTAACCGCCGCCTTTTGTTAATATAAAAATTTTTATTTAATTTCTAAAGTTGCACCGACAAATTCCAGTGCTTTTTTTGTCAAATCAGCTTCTTTTTCTGAAACGTTAGATAAAACTTCTGACGGGGTTGTATTAACGATTGATTTTGCGCTGTTATAATCAATGCCTGTAATTTGTCTTATTGTTGCCATAACAGTTGCTTTATTATTTCCGGCATCAATGAGTATAAGCTTTTTACCGCCTGTAGACCTTTTTATTGTAGAGGTTTTATTTACAGGTTTTAATTTAGCTGCGTATTTAGCAACATCAATGCTGTCCATATCAAATCCGTAGCGTTTTTTTAAGAAGTCGCGTAAAATGATGATTAACATAATAGCGATTCCGGCGTATAAAAAGTTCATATCCATAATAATTAACGCTCCATATAATCTTCTTACTTATAAATTTATAATATCACGGCAATTTTTAAAAATCAAATAAAATGGCGACCAGATTTCTGACCGCCATTTTTTAAAAAGTTTAAATTGATAATCAAACTATTTGATTTCAACAACAGCACCAGCTGCTTCAAGAGTTTTCTTGATTTCAGCAGCTTCTTCTTTTTTGATGCCTTCTTTAACTGCTTTAGGAGCAGCTTCAACTAAGTCTTTAGCTTCTTTCAAGCCTAAACCAGTTAAAGTTCTAACTTCTTTTAATACAGCGATTTTCTTATCAGCAGGAACTGAAGCTAATACAACAGAAACTTCAGCGTCAGCATCTTCAGCCGGAGCTGCTGCTGCAGGAGCTGCTGCAACTGCTACAGGAGCTGCTGCAGATACGCCGAATTTTTCTTCCATAGCTTTAACTAATTCAGCTGCTTCTAATAATGTTAATTTTTCAATTGATTCTAAGATTGATTCTACACTCATTGTTTTTCTCCTTTATAATTATTTGAGTTTTGTACTAATACTTTTTTGCGAAACTTCGCATTTTTACTGCTTTTATTTTTACCAGGCAAGGCTAATAATTTGCCCTACGCAAAATTCGCTAAGCAGCTTTTTGATCTCTGACAGCTGCCATAGCTCTTGTAAGTTGTGACATAACTGCATTGATAGATCCAACGATACCAGATGCCGGTGAGTTGATAGATCCAAGCATTTTTGCGAAAAGTTCTTCTTTTGAAGGAAGTTCTGCCAATGCTTTTGTTTCAGCTTCTGTAAGTAATTTACCGTCTAATACTGCACCAACAATAGTACCTTTTTTAGTATCTTTGATAAATTTAGCTACAGCCTTAGCCGGAGTTACAGGATCTTCAAAACCGAAAGCCAAAGCGATAGGACCTGTTAATTTTTCAGCTAAAGCTTCGTATTCGGTACCTTTAACAGCGATTTTAGCCAAAGTGTTTTTTGTAACCATATAGTCGCCGCCTGTTTTTTGGATTTCACGTCTTAATTTTGTGATATCTTCAACAGTAAGACCTTGATACTCAGTGATAACTGCAACTTGCGCCTTTTCGATTTTTGCTTTTATAGCATCTATTTTTTCTGATTTAAATGCTTTTGTTGCCATTTTTAGCTCCTTTGATTTTACTGTGATTGTTTTGTACAATCAGTTTATGTTATCGACCTGTTAAAAACTAAAAAAGATTTTGCTTTTCTAGCTTAGCCGCAAAATCTTACACAAATCTTTTATGTTTTGTGGTACCGTCCAAAACATTCCACCATTACGGGTCTTCCCCTTTTGGGCTTGTGCCTTGTCTTGCACCCTTGTGTAACCTCGATTAGCTTGTCTATTAAGGGCTAAGGTATTCAAATTGGGGCTTTATTCTGTACCCCTTGTACCCGCCGCCCGCTAATTGTCTACGGCTGTATGTTTAATATAGCGGAAAGGTAGGAAAAAATCAAGTAAAAATTTTACAAAAATATACATTATAACGGCAATTTTTTGTTAAAACGTGTTTTAATTAATATATGGTAGAAGGAAATCTTGAACTTTCGGCAAATAAAAATATGCATTACGGCATGAAAACTCTTGTGGGGGTAATCGATGCGCCTGATGTTATCAATAAGCATTCTTATTATTCCAAAAATGATGCTAAAAAGATGTATGATGAAATTCACCGAGATACATATGTCAGACTTAAAAACGCGCCTGAGCCTAAAAAAGGCGGGGTTCCAAAAATTTTGAAATATCTGACAGGTATAATCGGTATTTCCACTTTGTTTTTGTTTGGTAAAAATGTTAAAAACGGGATTGTAAAATTTATAAAAAATCTGCCTAAATAGGTTTATTCTTTTATTTCAAATTCTTTTAATCTTGTGTAAATTATCGGTGAAAATTCTTTTGTTGTTACAATATCAATGATTTTATATGAATTTGGTGCCGATAATAATGAAGGGCTTGAAATATGGTAAACTCCGTCATACATATTTTCGGAATTTACATGGAAGTGTCCTGAAATTACGGCTAAAACATTGTGATATTCAGATAGTATTTTTTTATAATCTTCAACTTTGTAAGTTTTATGTGTGCGCAAAGACGATTCAACGCCTTGCGGATACTCTACAGGAAAATGCTGTAAAATAACGACTTGTTTTTTCTTTTTATCGTATTTTGCTAATTCTTTTTCAAGCCATTTTAGGGTATCTTCTCTATAGTAACCAACAGACCCCGGGATAATTTCTTTTGCTCCGTCGACTATTAAGAATATAAACCCGTTTTGTTTGAATTTGTAATTTGATTTGTTTTGAAAGAAGAACGGATTAGCTTTGTGTAGAAGTTCGTAGTACTTAACCTTTGATAATCCGCCTGATTTATATACATCATGGTTTCCGACTGCAACATAGTAGGGAACTTTTAAATTTTTTACTTCTTTAGCAAAAATTTTAAGGTTTTCTTCTTTTGGATTAGCAATATTATCACCTGTAAAAACTACAAATGAAATTTCGGGTTGAGAATTTATATCATCAATTGCTGATTTAAGTGTATTTATTGAGTATTGCGAGTTTGCTGACAGGTGAACGTCTGTGACTTGTGCAAACTTAATATTATCAGCCAAAGCTTTACAGCTTGAAATAGCTAAACTCATAAATAATCCGACAATCAATAGTATAAATTTTCTCATAAAAACTTCATTCTCCCTGGTAAAATTATATCATAAATTTTAAAAATATGATAAAATGTAAGTATTATGAGATTAGATAAGTTTTTAAAAGTATCAAGATTAATAAAAAGACGAACTGTAGCGAACGAAGTTTCCGATATGGGAAGGGTTTTTATTAACGACAACCCTGCAAAACCTGCAAAACAAATTAAAGAAAATGATATTATAACAATTGAATATGCAAACCGTACTGTTAAGGCAAAAGTTCTAAAAGTGCCTACAGGTAATGTCAGTATTCAGGAGTCTTCAACTTTGTATGAGTTATTAGATTAAGTTATGTAACATTAATTCTCCTGTTTGAAATAATGCTTTTTTAAAATACTTTATTAAAATATAGAGAGTAATAACGGAGAGCATATTATGAACAACAGAATTGATGGTGCAGGCAGAATAAATAATGATGTTAAAATTACATTAAATAATGTAAAAGAAAACTCAAAAGTTTCTGTCAACAGTGCTTTTGGTGACGGATTTGCGAGTGGTAAAACAGGATTTGTTTCTATAGATTCAAGATTTCGAGCGCTTACGGCTAAATTTGATTTTGAGGCGCCAAACTATCCGAAAGGCGGGTTTGCACAGTTTAGTCCGACGGATTCTGATTATCAGTCTATGAAACATTTAGATTCCGTTTTAGATACACCTGAAATGGCGTATTCAGAAGCTTAGTTAGTGTCCTTAATATAAATAAAAAAGTCGAGCTTGAGAAATTTCAAGCCCGACTTTTTGTTTAAAATTTTGACTTATACAGCGTAAACACTAACTTGTTTTCTGTCACGTCTGTGAGGTTCAAATTTAACAGTACCGTCAATCAATGCAAATAAAGTATCATCAGAACCGATACCTACATTGTTACCCGGGTGAATTTTTGTTCCTCTTTGTCTAACAAGGATATTACCGGCTTTAACAGCTTCGCCACCGAATTTTTTAACGCCTAAACGCTTTGCTTCGGAGTCGCGGCCGTTACGGGTAGATCCCATACCTTTCTTATGTGCCATTTTTCATTTTCTCCTTTATAATTTTTTACTTTTACGATTTAGACTATGCTTCAGTTGAAGCTTCTTCAGTTGAAGCAGTTTTCTTAGCCGCAGAAGTTCTGATTTTAGAAACCATTACTCTGGTGAAGCCTTGTCTGTGACCTTGTTTTTTTCTGTAACCTTTTTTAGGTCTTTGTTTGTAAACGATAATTTTCTTAGCTCTGTCATGTAACATGATTTTACCTTCTACAGAAGCACCTGTTACGTATGGCTGACCTACTTTAGATTTTTTACCGTTAACAATCATAACGATTTTGTCAAAAACTACTTTTGAATCCTTTTCGCCTTCTAATAATTCGATATCAACGTAGCGACCTTCTTCAAGTTGATACTGCTTTCCGCCTGTTTCGACTATTGCGTACATCTTTTTGTCCTTTCATTTGCGGGTTTCGTAACCCTTGCGGGGTTTTGTAAACGATTGACCCAAGTAATCACGTATAGTTATTATCTATCGGACACAGCAATGTGTCAAGTAATTTTAAAATTTGTTAATTATTCTGATATGAAAATTTTAATCATTTTATAAAATTTTTCTGTCTGCTCCGGGGTAAGTTTTCGGATAAGACGAACCAGCTTATTTTCGGGCTCAGGAGTCGGAACAGTGTTGTTTGTATAAAATTTGTCGATATTAATTTGTAATACTTTAAGCATTTTCAAAAAAGTCGGAACGCTTGGAAAATGTACTCCGCGCTCGATTTTCCCTATTTGTTTATCTTCAATCCCTACAAGTTCTGCCAGTTCAAACTGTGTAAACCCAGCCTGTTTTCTGGAGTTTTTAATAATAATACCTATTTTTTGTGCGGAGATTTCATTCATAGTTAACCCTTCTCATACGCGTTATTTATAATCATAATATATCTATTTACCGTTAATCAGAACAACGCATAAGTGCGTTATTATATATTGACAACAACGCGTATACGCGTTATAATTTCTCCAAAACGGAGGGCGTAATTATGGTTGGTAAAAAAGGGTTTACTCTGGCTGAGGTACTCATAACTCTTGGTATAATCGGTGTCGTTGCGGCATTAACAATCCCGTCATTGATGACAGCCTATAAAAAGCATGTAATAGAAACACGCTTAAAACATTCGTATTCTTTATTAAATCAGGTAGTAAAACTTGCTCAAGCAGATTATGATGAGCCGTCAGGCTGGGATTATACGCTTGGAACGAGTGATTTTGCAAAAACTTATTTCTCACCGTATATGAAATCCGATATAAAAAAGAAAAATACGGGAAATTGGCATATCGTGACATTGCTAAACGGGGTAACTTGGACTATTTCAAGATGGATGGGAGGACCTACTGGTGCCTCTTATCCTTATATTAGGATTAATATTGATATAAATGGAACTTCTAAACCTAACAAACAAGGTGTAGATGTCTTTAATTTTTATATTCTTCCCCAAAAAAGAGGTTGGTATAATACAGGGGATGGTGATATTGCTTGTAATGTTTCAGGTCCTGGTGTTTATTACGATGGGTACGGATTTTCTGATGATGAAATAAAAAATAATTATTACAGGGGGTGTGGATTTAATCCGGAAGAGGGCGAACCGTACGGTGCAGTAAATAGCTTTTGTGTTGCCTTGATTGTTCGCAATAATTGGAAAATCCCGAAAGATTATCCTATCAAGTTTTAGTTAACATTTATAAATATAATATTCGTCTTAAGATTTTTGATATAAAATAATAATATGATGTTTAAACAAGATTTGATTAAGGCAACGGGAGCGGTTGTATTAAAGGATGAAATTGAGGGGAATTTAGAGTTTAGGTTATCGACTGATACCCGTACGATTAGCCCTTCTGATATTTATTTACCCCTAAAGGGTGCAAATTTTGACGGTGAAAAGTTTATTGATTCCCCGGGGGTAAATGCGTATTTTACTACTCGGGATATTGTTACTGCTCAAGCTAAACTTGTTTTAAAGGTTGAAAATACTCTTGATGCGTATTTAAAGCTTGCGCAATTTTATATAAAGACAGTTTCGCCTGTTGTTATCGGTGTTACGGGAAGTTCCGGGAAAACTACGACAAAAGAAATTATTTATTCCGTGCTTTCTCAAAAATTCAAAACTCATAAAACTTTTTCAAACCACAATAACGAAATAGGCTTTTGTCAGACAGCGCTTGGTATGAGTGAAGATACAGAAGTTCTTATTGTTGAAATGGGAATGAGAGGGTTAGGAGAAATTGAACTGATTTCAAAACATTTGAACCCGGATTATGCTGTTATTACAAACTGTGGCTCCGCTCATGTGGGGCGTTTAGGCTCGTTAGATAATATTGCAGTCGCAAAATGTGAGATTACATCCGGCTTAAAACAAAATGGCGTATTCCTTGCGTTAAATCAGGATATTATTAAAAAACATGTTAATTTTAACGGTGAAAAGGTTTATTGTTCAATAAATGATGTTGAAATTCTTGAAAAATCCCCGTCACATTCAAAATTTCGTTATAAGGGAGAAATTTATGAACTTAATGTTGAAGGGGATTATAATATAGAAAATTCACTTTCGGCAATTGAATTGGGGCTAAGGCTCGGAATGACTTGTGAGGAGATTCGTAATGGGTTAGCTTCTTATCATCCGATAGAAAAACGTTGGGAAGTCGAAGAAATCAGAGGTTTAAAATTTATAAATGACAGTTACAATGCTAATCCTGAGTCTATGAAGGCTTCTGTAAAAACTTTTGTCGAGCTTTATGAAAACCCTGTAGTTGTTTTAGGTAATATGGGTGAGCTTGGTGAAAACGAGGTTGAATATCACAGGCAGGTTGGTGAGTATTTAGCAAATGTTAATGTAAATGTTAAATATTTAACTGTCGGAAGTTTGGCGCAAGAAATCGGGAAAGTGCTTTTAGCTCATGGGTTTGAGGTTGAATTTTTTGCTACAAACCAAGAGGTTTCATGTTACATTCTTGAAAACCTTGATAAGGGTAATACAATATTTTTAAAGGCTTCACGTTCAATGAAGTTTGAAGAGATTTTAGAGTCGGTAAAAAGAGGGATATGTAAATTATGATAATGATAACAATCGCATTCTTGCTGGGAATGATTCTTTGTATGCTTTTAGGCGTACCTTATATTGATATGTTAAAAAAGAAAATGATTGGGCAGTATGTAAAAGAACTTGCGCCGGAAACTCATGCTAAAAAACAGGGAACTCCGACAACAGGTGGTGTTTTTATTATCGCAGCCATTATTATGGCATCTGTTACCGCGTTATCTCTTGCCCAGAAAATGACGACAGCTGCTTTGATTACGATAATGACGCTTGTTTTTTATACGTTTGCGGGATTTCAGGATGATTATATTAAAATAAAAGGTAAAGGAAATGACGGTTTAACTCCTCGCGGAAAACTTTTCAGACAAATTGCAATCGCGCTTTTGCCGACTTTGTTTTTAATAATTACTAATCCCAGTGCAACATTGTTTTCTGTCGGTAATTTTGCAATAGATTTAAAATGGTTATACCCGTTTTTTGCGGTATTTGTAATAACAGGAGCGTCAAACGCTTATAATTTAACAGACGGACTTGACGGTTTAGCAGCAGGCTGCGGAGTTCCCGCATTTATTGCCTGTGCCGTGATTTCTTTATCTATGGGTGAAACCGAATTGGCAATTATTTCAGCAGCGGTTGCGGGTTCTTTGTTGGGCTTTTTAAAGTTCAACAAACCAAAAGCCGAAGTATTTATGGGCGATACAGGCTCTTTGGCGATTGGCGGGTTGCTTGGAACGCTTGCAGTTTTGGGTAAATTTGAATTTTTATTAATTTTTATCGGCGGAGTTTTTGTTGTTGAAACTTTATCGGTGATTATTCAGGTGACAAGTTTTAAAACAACAGGTAAAAGAGTTTTTAAAATGGCGCCTATTCACCACCATTTTGAACTTTTAGGCTGGAATGAGAAAAAAGTTGTTGCGGTATTTACAACAGTTTCTTTTATTTTGTCAATCATTGCGGTTGTATTGTTTGAATTGTTCAGCAGAGGTATTTTGTAATGGATTTAAAAGATAAAAAAGTTTTGGTTTTAGGTTTGTCAAAAAGCGGAATTTCTGCTGCGAAGTTAGTTAAAAAACGCGGTGCGGATGTTTTTTTAACAGAAGGTAAAACTGAAGTCAATAAAGATAGAGTTGAGGAGCTTGAAAGTTTAGGTATTCATGTTGAATTTGGCGGACATAGCGATGAATTTATAAAAAATTCATCTTTTGCAGTGACAAGTCCGGGGATTCCACCGCATAGCGAGATTATGCAAAAATTAAAGGCTTTAAATATACCTGTGATTTCTGAACTTGAACTTGCTTATAAAAATTCCGATACTCCGTTTATAATTATTACGGGAACTAACGGGAAAACTACAACAACAGCATTAAGTGAGCATATTTTGAGTAAAAAATTTAAAGTTAAGGCTTGCGGAAATATTGGTCAGCCTCCTTGTGATATGGTTGATGACGGGTTAGATTATTTTGTGTGTGAAGCAAGTTCTTTTCAGCTTGAAATGAGTCCGACGCTAAAGGCGTTTGTGTCAGTTTGGACAAATTTTACTCCCGATCATATTGATTGGCACCAGGGATTGGAAAATTATTTTAATGCTAAGGCTAAAATTTTTAGAGGTGAACAAACAGCTCCATATAGTGTTTTAAACGCGAAAGATGAAAAACTTTTAGAATTTTCAAAAGAAGTTTCGGGAACTGTTTTTATGTTTGGTGATAATATCGGCGATAATTGCTGTTATGTTGAAAATGATATGATTTGTTTTAAACAAAACGGAGTTGCCGAGGAAATTATTTCACTAAAAGACTGTCCGATTATCGGAGAACACAATTACCAAAATATTATGTGCGGAATAATTTGTGCTAAGCTTGCAGGACTTGATAATGAAACTATAAAACAGGCAATTATTGAGTTTAAAGCTCCGCCACACAGGTTAGAAAAAATTACTCAAAAAGACGGAATAATTTATTATAACGATTCAAAGGCTACAAATCCTGAAGCCGCAATAGTTGCGATTAATTCATTTAATAATACGAATGTAGCATTGATTGCGGGCGGACGGGATAAAAATACGGATTTAACGGAGTTTTGTGAATCTGTAAAAAATCATATAAAAACTGTTATCTTAATTGGGGAAGCAACCGAAAGATTTGAAGCTGAGCTTAAGAAAAACGGGTTTGATAATATTATAAGAGAAAAAACAATGCAGGATGCAATTGATAAGGGTGCAAGTTTAAACCCTGATGTAGTATTATTATCACCTGCCTGTGCAAGTTTTGATATGTTTACGGGATATGAACAAAGAGGAGATGTTTTCAGAGAATATGTCTTATCGCGAGTATAAATCACCACAAAGACTTGAAAGAGAACGTAAAGAACGACGCAGGAAGAAAAGAAATTCTGATGTAATTCTTTCTCCGCCTGACCATTCGTTGATAGTTATAGTAGCTTTTTTGGTTATTATAGGTTTTTTGGCAATATTTTCAACAACTGCCCCAAAATGTATGAGAGAAGGAGTTAACCTTGTAACCTTTCTTGTAAAACAAGTAATTTATGCAGGTGTAGGTTTTTTTGCTATGGGCTTTTTTGCTCATTTTGATTATAAAAAGCTTGAAAAATATAATGATAAATTCATGTGGACTGTAATTGTTTTATTGTTAATTTTACAGTTTACACCGCTTGGGGTTGTTATTAATGGTGCAAAAAGGTGGATAAATCTCGGGTTTATGCAATTGCAGCCGTCTGAGCTTGCAAAACCTCTGTTTTGTATGGTTATAGCAAGTATGTTTAAAGACAGGGTTGATTTAAATGTGTTTGCTAAAAATCTTACAAATATTATTATTCCGATGGGTGTAATTCTTTTACTTATCTTAAAACAACCAAACTTAAGTATGGCAATAATTCTTTGTATGACAACGCTTGCTCTTTATATCTGTGCACGCGGGCCTTGGCTTCCTATTTGGATTGGCTCGGGGGTTATGGGGTTAGGTATTTTAACTATGCTTCCAAAACTTTTGCATGGGTACCAAATGGACAGAATAAATATCTGGCTTAACCCGGGAAGTGACGCGCAGGGTAAAGGTTATAATATTATTCAATCTTTAATAGCCTTTGCTTCAGGCGGATTTAGCGGTGCAGGGTATGGCGGTTCAATCCAGAAGCTTGCGTATTTGCCTGAATGTCATACGGACTTTATTTTTGCAATTATCGCAGAAGAATTTGGGTTTTTGGGATGCTTCTTTGTTGTAGGGTTATTTGTGGCGCTTGTTCATAGAGGATTAAGAATTGCAAAACGCTGTCCTGATATGTACGGAAAACTTCTAGCCGTTGGTATTACATTTATTTTCGGATTTCAGGCGTTTTTAAATATGTCTGTTGCAAGTTCGTTTATGCCTGTAACAGGTGTTACTTTACCGTTTATAAGCTATGGCGGAACCTCAATTATTGTTTCCCTTGCCATGGTCGGGGTGTTGTTAAATATTTCTAAACAAAGGATTAAAAGAATCAGAGCGGAGGAAGTTAATGCGTAAATATTTTATAACAGGCGGAGGAACAGGCGGACATATTTACCCTGCGGTTGCTGTAGCCGATGAACTTTTAATGCTTGATGATACAGAAAAAATATACTATGTCGGAAATCCCGATAACCTTGAAGCAACAATTGTCAAAGATAAGAACTATGAATTTTTACCCGTAAAATCTTCAGGCATGCCAAGAAAACTAAGTTTTGAGCTTGTTAAATGGGCGTTTAAGATGATGTTTGCATGGTTAAAATGCTGTAAATATATTTATAGATATAAGCCTGATGTGATATTTGGGACAGGCGGTTATGTATCAGCACCCGTAATTTTTGCAGGGGTTACAATGAAGGTTCCTGTTGTTTTGCACGATTGTGATGCTAACCCGGGGCTTGTGACAAGAAAATTGGCTCCGTTTGCCAAAAATGTTTCCGTTGCTTTTGATGCTGCAAAAAGTAAGCTTAATAACAAAAATTGCTTTGTTAACGGAAACCCTATAAGAGAAAAATTTTCGACATTAACAAAATCTCAGGCAAGACAAGATTTGGGACTGGAAGATAAATTAACGCTTTGTATAATGGGCGGCTCTCAGGGGGCTAAGACGATTAATTCAGCATCTGTCGGGATTTTGAAAGATTTGTCTTTAAAATACGGTTTGCAGGTGATTTTTCAGACAGGAAAAAGAAATTTTGATGAGGTCGAAAATCAATTAAATGAAATTTACCCTGAATATAAAACTGATAAAAATCTGATAGTAAGACCTTATTTTGAAGATATGGTAACTGTTTTAAAAGCTTGCGATATTGCGGTTTCTCGTGCGGGTTCGTTAAGTATCTCCGAACTTTGTGCAAGCGGAATTGCTCCGATATTTATACCTTATCCGTATGCAGCAGCTGATCATCAGCGAAAGAATGCAAAATGTATGCTCAAAAGCGGTGCCGGGGTGTATTTGGAAGATGCTGAAACAACAGCTGAAACCCTTTTGCCGTTGATTATAGATCTTGTTAATAATCCTGAAAAGCTAACTCAAATTCAGCAATCATCATTAAATCTTGCAAAATTTGACGGAGTTAAGGCTATTGTCAAACAGATTCAGAATTGTTTAGGCTAACTTTGTCAAATAATCTTTATTAGCGTCAAGTGTTGCTTGAGTTGCTGTCATTGAGTATACAGGATTGCCTTTAAATATGTAATTTGCTGCGTTTAAAACGTCATCTGCCGTTATTGTATCAATTATTTCAAGAACTTTATTTGCAGTGTCTACACCGTAGAAAGACTTACTGCCAGAATCAATCATTCTTGTTTTACCTTTTGTCGTTTCAAGAATTGTAAGCATATCGGATTTTATTGCCTTTTTAGCTGCTTCAAGTTCTTCTTCTGTTACTTTTTGTGTTTTTAATTTTTGAATATTTTCGTTAAATCCGTCGATTGCTTTTTGAACATTTTCAAACGATTTTTCGCCTGTTTCAAGGTTTTCTGTGGTTGTTTTAATGTAGAGTTCCATAACCCCCATATCGTCAAAATAGTCAATTTCTGAAAATACGTTATATGCAAGGTGTCTTGTTTCGCGTAAGTCTGAAAATAATCTTGAAGATGCGTTTCCGCCAAGAATCATATTTAAAATATCTAATGTTGTTTGGTCTTTGATATTTCCGTTATGTTTAAACTTAAAGCCTTCAATGATTTCTGCCTGGTTTTTATTGTTTGCTTGTGTGAATACTTTCGGTTTTTCAACTGGAGCGTAAGTTTTATTTAAAGAAATATCTTTTGGCTGAACTTTTGGGTAAACATTTAAAGAATTAAATATATCCTGTTTCAGTTCAGGGTGTTTTGAAAACGGTGCAGACACCGTAATAGAACCTTGTGCATTTTGAAGTATTTCTTTGTGGAAAGCTAAAACATCATTCAGTGTAATTTTATCAAGGCTTTCTAAAGTTTCTTTTGCACTAAATTGCATTGGCAGACCTTTGAACATTTCTGCTTCAAATTTATCGTAAGCTGTCGGTTCTGCCGTTGATAATCTGTTTCTTAATCTTTCAACTGATTTTTGGAATAACTCCTGATTAAATTCAGAATTTAATATACGCGCATTAGATACTTCAAGCGCTTGTTTCAGGTTTTCAACAGGTACATTCAAGCTTAAGGATATACCGTAGTTTCCTGCTTTAAGTGATGAAGAAACACCTAAGGTATCAAAAAGTTTTGAAAGTTCATTGCCTGATTTGTTATTTTTAATCCCTGCATATTCAAACATATCGGAAAGAACAGCAGCAGTTGCGGCTTGTTTTGGAGTCCATTCTTTTTCATCAAGATTAAATTTTACGACAGCAGTATTTGTATTAACATCATTCAGGGTTACTTCAAAGTTGTTATGAGTTTTGTATGATGTTATTGCATCCGTATTTATCGGAGTTTTTTTGTTTGCGCCGGTAAATGAGATGTTTGAGCTTTTGCTAAAGTTACTTTTAATACTTGCTTCTGTAGCTGTGCGCGGATGAACTACTGTTAAGGCGGCTTTATTCAGGTTTGCGTATTTTTTTGCAGCGTTCATAATATCTTCTGCGGTGATTGAATCAACTATTTTGTCAAAGTCTTGAATATTGTCTTCAATGCCGTTTAAGAATGCTCTGCCAAGAGTATTATTGAGCGCGTGAGAATTTTCGAATGTATTTGATTGAGCTTTTTTTAATTTGTTTTTTACTGCAGTAAGCTCTTCTTCTGTGGCCGGAACTTTTGATAAATTATCTATTGCGCCGTATAAATCTTTCAAAAACTCTTCGACTTTATCGTCAGGAATTGATGCTCCAACCATTAAAAGATTTCTATCCTGAGGTCTTGAACTTATTCTTTCTGTTTCAAAATGAATACCGTTTCCGTATTTTTTTTCAATAGGTGCTGTTCTTGAGTATATCAGTCCGCCTGCAAGTTCGTTCATCGCTCTTACTATAAGCTTTTCTTTGTAGTTATTATTTTCAGGACCTGCAAAACCTAAAAATACTGATGCTGCGCCTTCTGATTTTGGTGAAATTATATCCTGTCTTATTGTATTTTCAATCGGAGTAAGTGTTTCAAAATGACGTTCCTGAGTTACTTTATTTGGGGAGTTGAAGTATTTTGAAACAAGTTTCATTGTTTCATCAGGGTCAACTTCACCTGTAATAATGGTTGTCATATTTGCAGGATAATAATTGTTATTAAAGTAATTTACAACATCATCTCGTGTTAAGTTTGTGATATTATCGGTTGTTCCTGCGACTAAATCCAAGGATGATGATTTTATATTAAACAGGTTTTTAATTGTCTGAGTTTCCCCGATACTAAAGTCTTCGCCCATATACATGTTAATTTCAGAGTTAACGATTTTCTTTTCTTTTTCTAATTTTTCCGTCAGGAACTTAGGAGAAGTGAGCATTCCGGCATGAAGCTCGATTTCTTTTTCTAAATCTGTGTCTTCTAACAAATTTGAAGATATAAAATAATCTGTGACTGAAAATGATGTTGAAGCGTTAGTATCAGCCCCCATTTTGTTAACTTCGTCAAAAAATACTTTATCTCCCAGCGCTTCAGAGCCGTTAAACAGGTTATGCTCAATATAATGGCTTATTCCTCGAATATTATCGGTTTCGTTAAATGAACCCGTATTTACGTATGATTTAACAACAGTTGGACCGTCTTTAGGCAGGATAACAACTTTTTGACCGTTAGCAAGTCTGTAGCATTTTGCCGTTAAATCATCATTTAACTTGATATCTTTAAGCTTTGTATACGCAATCGGTGTCCTGACGTTATAATCAGGCTGAACTGGTTGAAGTTCTGTTACATTTTGCTCATTTTTGGAACCTTTTGCTTGAGGTATTGTGATTTTCTTATTTACTCCGACCCTATTTACCCCTACCCCTTGAGCGGATGGCGTATTGTTTGTTGTTAATAAATAATTTTGTAAATAATTCATAAAAACCCTACCTGTATATTTTTATAAAAAACATATATGTATAAAAATTTGCGGATTTTATTAAGAAATATTACTTGAAGATTGTTTGTTCTCTGGCAGGTCCAACAGAAACTATAGAAATCGGAGTTTCAAGAATTTCTTCCAAGCGTTCAAGGTATTTTCTGCAATTTAGCGGTAATTCTTCGTATGAGCGAATGCCTGAAATATCTTCCCCCCAACCTGCGTGAGTTTCATAAATCGGTTCTAAGTATTTGTGAGAGAAAACATCTGTCGGGTATGATGTGTAAATTTTACCGTCGCGGGTGTCTTTGTATGCTGTACAAATTTTTATCTCATCAAAGGTATCAAAAACATCTATTTTAGTTAAAGCAATTGAGGTTAATCCTCCGACAAGACAAGCATATTTCATAGTAACTGCGTCAAACCAGCCGCATCTGCGAGGTCTGCCTGTTGTTACCCCAAATTCATGCCCGATTGTTTGAATTGATTTACCGGTTTCATCGGTTAATTCGGTTACAAACGGACCTTCGCCGACTCTTGTTACGTAGGCTTTAGCTACACCTATAACTTCATCAATTACAGTCGGTCCATAGCCTGAACCGGTTCCTGCTCCGCCTCCTACAGGGTTTGAGCTTGTTACAAACGGGTAGGTTCCAAAATCTACATCAAGCATTACGCCCTGAGCGCCTTCAAATAAAATCTTTTTGCCTTCGCGTTTTGCGTCGCGAAGCATGTCTTGCCATTCAAAACATACGTATGGTCTGAAGATTTCGGCATAATGCTTGCAAAGTTCAAGTACTTCTTCTTTTGTGTATGTTTTTAGATTATAAACTTCTTTAAGCTGTTTGTTTTTGATAGGTAAAATTATGTCTAATTTTTCAGATAATGCAACAGGAGAGTATAAATCTTCAATTTTTAACCCTATTCTTTGCATTTTATCTGTGTAAGTCGGTCCGATACCTTTCTTTGTAGTGCCGATTTTACCTTTACCCGCAACGCTTTCGCTGTATCCGTCAACTTCTGTGTGCCAAGGCATTGTGATTGAAGCTAAAGGACTTACTTTTAAGCCTGATAAGTCAATATTTTCAGCTTTTAGTCCGTTTAATTCTTCTTCAAAATATTCAGGTAAAATAACGGTTCCGTTACCGATTAAACAAGTTTTGCCTTTATATAAAATTCCTGACGGGATAAGGTGGAATTTGAAAGTCTTTCCGTTTGCAACAACTGTATGCCCTGCATTACATCCACCTTGGTAACGTATTATTAAATCAGCGTCCTGAGCCAGTAAATCCGTAATTTTAGCTTTACCTTCATCTCCCCACTGTGCGCCGACTACAACTCTGTTTGTCATAATTTTATCCCTCATATTAAATATCAACTGCGTAATTAATTTTATCACAAAAAGAAAGAGGCTGACAGTGTAATTGATTTTAATCAGAAATTACGCTAAACTCGTTTTATGACAGATAATCTTTTGGAAATAAAAAATCTTGATGTGGTATACCGCTCGCAAAAAAATGTACTTGGCGGTGAAAGCTTAGTTTATGCAGTAAATGATGTGTCGCTTGAGATTAAAAAAAGTGAAATTCTCGCGATAGCAGGTGAATCAGGATGCGGTAAATCCACTTTAGCCAAAACTGTTATGAAACTTGTAACACCTGAGCGCGGTGAAATCCTTTTTGAAGGTAAAAATATTTTAAGTTTAAATGATTTTTATAAAAAGGTTCAGATAATTTTTCAAAATCCTTATTCAAGCCTTAATCCGAAGATGAAAATCGGTGAAATTTTAAGAGAACCGCTTGAAATTAATACAAAATTAAAAAAATCCGAGATTCAAAAGATTGTCGAAGATAAAATTCAAAAAGTAGGACTGGATAAAAATATTTTGAAATTATACCCGCATGAGTTTTCAGGCGGACAAAGGCAAAGAATTGCGATTGCGCGTTCACTTATTTTAAGCCCTGAATTTATTATTGCGGATGAACCCGTAAGTGCACTTGATGTCAGTATCCAGGCTCAAATCATTAATCTTTTGAAACAGTTAAAAGAAGATTTTAATCTGACGTTTTTATTTATATCGCATGATTTGAGTGTTATAAAATATATTTCAGACAGAATCGCCGTTATGTATTTAGGAGAAATTGTTGAAATCGGATTAACAGAAGAAATTTTCTCAAATCCGAAACATCCGTATACAAAAGCACTGTTAAGTGCGGTTCCGGAGCTTAACCCGGCAGATGAAAAGGGACGAATTTCCCTGACAGGTGAATTGCCTTCCCCTGAAAATATCCCTTCAGGTTGTAAATTCCATACCCGATGTCCTTATGTTATGGATGTTTGCAAAACGACACGCCCTGAAAATATTAAATTTTCTGACAATCATAGCTGTAAGTGTTTTTTATATGACAACTATGTGGTATAATTAATATATGGATAAAAAAGTTGTTACAACAAACAGAAAAGCTTTTCACGACTTCACGATTTTTGAAAAATATGAAGCCGGAATTGTTTTGACAGGAACCGAAATAAAATCCATAAGAAAAAGTGCAATAAATTTAAAAGACAGTTTCTGCAAAATTGAAGATAATGAAATCTTTCTTTATAACTGTCACATTTCACCTTATGAGCAGGGCAATCGTTATAATCATAAAGCTGATAGGGTGAGAAAACTGCTTTTAACAAAAAAAGAAATACTTAAAATGCATTCTAAAATAAAAAAGGACGGTTATACGATTGTACCGCTTGAAGTGTATATAACAAAAGGCTTTGCAAAAGTTGAAATTGGGCTTGCAAAAGGTAAAAAATTACACGATAAACGTGAAGATATAGCTAAAAAAGATCAACAAAGAGAAATGGCACGAGCATCCCGCAGAGGATAAATTTAATTTGGGGGTATTCGATTGAGGAACAAATCAATATTAACGGGAAATAATTCGGGTAAAAGAGGTTTTACTTTAACTGAGATATTATTGGCGGTTGCAATTGTCGGAATTATTGCGGCGTTGGTTTTACCTATGGTAATAAAAAATTATCAGGATAAGACTCTTGATGCAGCTTTGAAGCGTGAAAAGCAAACTCTGGAAAGTTCAATTGCAGCTTTAATTGTTAATGAGAATACGGATGATTATAAAAAAACAATGCTTTATACTTATGCTGAGGAGCTTACGGATTACTCTAATTCAAGCGGAGCATTCATAAAAAAATATTTAAAAGTTTCAAATTATTGCGGGGATAATAACGGAGATTGCTTTGCAAGTAAGTATTACGAGTATAAAGACGGAGATAAGGTAGAATACACTCCGACATATAAAGGTGCCTGCGCAAGTTTAAAAAACGGTTCAAGTATATGTATGGAACCTGAAAATCCTAAACATGGAGTAAAATTATTACTTGATGTTAACGGTAAAAAAGGACCAAATGTTTATGGACGTGATTTACATGTATATGAAATAACGTTACCGAAAAAAGGCAGTTTATACAGGTCAACTGATGACCCTGATTGGGATTATAAATTGATTGATATTAATTCTGCTGAACCTTAGGAGTCTGAAAAATATTTGATAAATTAGCGCTCACTATTTTTGTGAGCGCTAAAAAAAACCTGATTTCATAGAAATCAGGGATAAAATTTGTAGGGGAAAAATTAAATTGGAGTTAAATATAAAATAAAACCTTTTATGCAATGTGTAACAACTGTTTGTTATATGCTGCAATAAAATTCATTTGTTCAAATAATAAATCTGATTTGTCAACAAATGGTTCAGGGGTTACTGCAACTGTTGTTGTTACCTGATCTTTATAAATGTCTTGCAATTTCTTATCAATCTTTTTTAAATTTGCTAATGCCATTTTTAAATCTCTCTCTTATTAGTTATCTCTTGTATATATATAAAGTATATACCATTTTTAAAATTTCACTTACAGCTTAATCTTGTTACATTTCTTTACATTAAGTAAGATTTTTTCATAAAATGGCAAAATTTTGTCATAGAATGTTTTTATATACTTGTAGGGAAAAGGAAGTTTTCATGTCCAATCAAGTTAATACTTTGAATATTCCAACTTTAGACAATAAAAAGTCTGTTACTTTCCAACAAGGAAATCTTCCTGCAATGCAAGGTGCAGCTGCTGAAAATGTAAAACACGCAGTAGATAAAACTGTTGACACAAAATATTTGTCAAACAGGGTTAATGCTTCAAAAGAAGCTGACCCGAGGGCTGTTTTAGGAGCAACCGCGGGAACTTGGTATTTAACTAACCTTGCAATGGATAAATTCGGTCCAAGATGTACTGGGGATTATAATAAAACTATTTTAGGAAAGCTCGGCGGCTGGGGAGATACGTTCTGCACAAAGACCTGGGTCGGAAGACAACTTGAAAAAGGGCTGAGAAAGATTGATGTTGCCTTATATAAATTATCAAAGAAAAGTAAAATTATTTATTCTCTGCGTAATCACAGGACAAAACCTGAATGGGGGTTTGCAAAAGTTCCCGGGGCAGGTATTCACGGTTTCCTTGCGCAGGATACCGAACATCTTTTTGAAGAGTTTTTAAAACCTATTGCAAATAAAAGTTCAATGATGGGGATGAATCATTCAAATTGTATTCAAAAACTTGAACAATACGGAATGAGTCAGAAAGAGATTGACGCGTTTGCTCAAAGATTAAAAGGAAAACCTTTTAGTGTTCAGGCTTTAGCGCTTCAGAAAAAAGAATTAAGCTTACTTGGTGCTGATTCCAAAGTCGTTGAAAGAATTTTTAGAAACAAAGGTATGGCAGGGCTTCAAGGTTATGCTCAACATTTGAAAGTTCAAATGTTAGGCTTTAAGTCAATGAAAGAATTTAACGCTTTAAAAGGTAAATTCCTTGAAAATCCGAAAAAAGTTATTGCAGCTTTAGAAAATGCTGTTAAGAAAAATCCTAATTTAAAAATTTCAATATGGCGAACAAACGGTTCATTAGGAAGGGTTAAAAATCATTTCTTTGGCAGAACGGCTACGATATCTGAATATTTGAACAAATATAAAGCTACATTAGGCTTAGGTAATAAAACAAAACTCGGTAGATTTTTGCCAAAAGCTTTGGGCTGGTTGACAGAAGGCTGTACAAACAGATTTGCAGGCGGTAAATTGGGCGTATTTATGCAGGCTTACATCTTTGGTGATATGCTTGTTAATACGTTTAATGCTCCTAAAGGCGAAAAATTAAAAACTCTTGCTGAACGCTTTGTAAACGATTTCTCATACTTCTTAGCATTACCTTTAGGTATGTTCGCAATGCATAAAATCGGTGGATTTAAGTTCGCAGGTCTTGATAAAAAAGGTGCTGCCGCTTATGAAAAAGCACTTAATAAGCTTAATGCAAAGAATGCAAGAAAAGGTTTTGCAAGTAAAAAAGCTTATCAACAGGCTGTGAAAGCACTTAATCAAAAACTGGGTGCAAAAAATATTAAAAATCCTATAACTAAACTTTTACATAAAGTCGGTAAGTTTATCAATATGGGTAATCAAAGAATAAAACCTTATAAGTCCGCTTCAAAATGGAATTTGAATTGGCTTAGAGCATTTAAGAATGCGAATATTTTGGGTGTTCCGTTAAGAATTATTATTCCTATGGCTATGGTATCACCGTTTGTTGCAAAATGGGCAACAAAGGCAGTTCACGCCGTATTTGGAAGACCTACACATTCGGTTTTGGATGATGAACCGGAAGAAGCACAAGAGCCGCAGCAAAATGTTCCATTCCAGGGAACACCAAAGACTCCGCAAAATCAAACCGAACAAACTACGGCCGCTAATTCGGTAAAACCTGCTAAACCAAACGATTATGAAGATACAAATCTTATCAAGCAAAGAATTAATGGCGGTAATAAACAGCCTGCTAAGCCTGTAGAAACTCAGAACGAAGATAATAACTCAGGTGAGCCTGTAAGAACTTATGTTCCATCTCCTGAGGGTGTAGTTATACAATCAAAAGATGATAACACCAAAGACCAAAGCGAACCTGCAAGGTCATATATCCCGTCACCTGAAGCTGTAGTTTTACAGCCAAAAGATGAAACTCCTGCTCAAATGGCGTTAGCTAAAGCTGACAGAGCTGAAAAATACATTCAAGATACTTTAAAAAGTATGTAGGCTATTAAGGTACTTTACAATTTTAGTTAATATATGCTAAAATATATTAAGCTTTCGTATAGGCGTTAATTTTGTTCCTACATTTTTATAAATAGGGAGAGTTAACTCCAGGACATTGAAGTATACCCGCCGATAGCTTTATCGCCAGCGGGAAACGGATTATCTCCGGGTTCTCACCCACCTGCGAGCAACAGCAGGTAACAAAATCCGCTTATACGGGGGCTTTTTTATTGCGATTAGTTTTGCTGTATGTTATAATGAAACTGTAAGGGGTGTGTTTATGCGCAAGATTTCAACAGTAATTCTGACAGATGAATTTTCTACAGCAGAAGTTTTAAAGTTATTTTTGAGTGAATTTGATAATTTGGATATAATTGAAGCTGCTCATAATTCGTCTGAAATTTTAGAATCTATTTCAATTATTGAAGAAAAATCGTTGTTTATTGTTGATTTATCTGACAGAACCTCTGAAAAACTGGATTTGATATTAAAGGTTTCAAAAAACTATTCTGATTGTAAGATTCTTGCAATGTCCGATAATCCGTCTGTTGATTTGATTATCAAAGTAATGAGAGCGGGAGCGAATGAATTTATTCCTATTCCGCTTATTAAGGGTGAGTTTTTCGAGGGGGTAAATAAGCTTATCCGTGAAAATTCTGAAGTCCGAAAAAATAATAAATGTAAGATTATTTCCGTGTTTTCAAATAAAGGCGGAATCGGTAAAACCTCTTTGGCAGCTAATTTAGCGGTTGAACTTGCCAAAAATACAAAAGAAAATGTTGCCTTGATTGATTTAAACTTCCAAATGGGTGATATTACAACTTTTTTGAATTTAAAACCGTCATTTAATATTTCTTATATGCTTGAAAATTTTGATAAGATTAACGAAACATTTTTGCTAAGTACTTTAGAAAGGTATAAAAATTCAAGTCTTTATGTTTTGGCAGATCCTCCGTATTTTAAGCAGGCAGACAATATTAAGCCTAAACAGATTTCAAAACTGTTTGATACTTTAAAAGAAACCTTTTCATATATTATAGTTGATGCAGAGTCAAGCTTTGACGGTAAAAACATAGCTGCGCTTGATAATTCAGATGTTATTTTGCTTGTATCTGTAGCAAATCTTCCTGCGCTTCGAAATACTCAAAGGTGCTTGGAATTATTTGACAAACTAGGATATGACAAAAATAAAACAAAAATTGTAATAAATCGATATATGGAAAACGACGAAATAAAAGAAGCTGATATTGAAACATTGTTGTCAAAAGATATTTATTGGAAGGTTCCGAATAATTATTTTGCAATAATGTCTGCAATAAATAAAGGTGTTCCTGTCAGTGATATGAACTCTTCAACTAATGTCGCACAAAGTTATAAAGACTTGGCGTATCATATCTCAGACAGCTTATTTAGACAAAATATGGTTAAGAAGTTTGAAAATATATTAAATAATTAATAGGTGATAAAATGGGATTAGCAGACAGATTTAAGGATAGTTTAGACCAAAAAGACATATTTAATACCACAAAGGTTTCAAATCCGATAAAAATCGGTAATGAATTTGATGATTTGGAAACAGATATTATCGATAAAATAAGAAAAACTCCTTATTGGAGTGAATATTCAACATCCGAGCAAAAAAAGATGATTGGAGCATATTTTAGTCGTAAACTAAATGATAAGTCTTATTCGGCATTTGAAAAAGAAGAATTTGTACAAAATATTTTAATATTGTCAAATAACAAGTAAAAAAAGAGGGGCTTTAATTTTAACCCCTCTTCTTTTATTTTATTCTTTTTCTTCAAGATTTTCTTTGTAGACATCAATTAAGTCTGCGGTGTAACTCAGTCCTACTATAGAATTTATGTAAGATTCAATAACTCCGCAGATTGTCATTATAAGAACAAACACAGTTATATATACAGGGTGGTATTCAATATTTGCATTTTCAGGCAGAATAAATGCCATAACCCCCATAACTACAAGTAAAAGCAGTACAAAGATTAAATATATAAATCCTGTTCCAAATGCTGCAATGATTCCTGCAAGCAAATATTTTAAAGCAACTATAATTGAAGGTTTGAAGGATTTTTTTATATATTCAATTATTGTTAAAGGGTTAAATAATCTTGTTAAATATTTAAAATCTTTAGCGTATTCAATAATAATAAAGCTAAAAAACGGAGTAAATAAAATCATTGCAATTACCAATGCCGTAATAAGCAATACTCCTAACAATATGCCTAACCATAAGATTTTAATGCCAATTATAACCGAAGGTATTGCGGCAATTGCAACCAATGCAATAAACAATATTATTGAATAAATACACCATACAAGAACCAGCGGGAATGCTTTTAAACCTAAAACAAGAGATTCTTTATTAACCTCAGGAATATTTTCTTTTATCCCGCAATATCTGTTATTGATAAATTTAATTGTAATTCCGTAAATTGTAAACCAAGGAATTATTGATAAAACAAAAAATATCAGAGCTCCGATAAGCAGTACCATTTTTAATGTTGTCGGCATATCTTTATCTATATAACTTTTAATACTTCCTGCAATTGCCGGTAAGATAAATAATAACGAATAAATCAGATGTCTTTTTACTACATCTTGTCCTTTGTATAGGCTTTTCAATGTTTCTAAAACTTTTTCCATAGCTTCTCCTTTTTTTATTTATCATAGCAGTTTTTTTGAATTTAGCAAGCCCCATCTTATATGTTGGGGGGCTTTTTAATTTGTGCTATTATGTTAACTATGGAACACAGGGAATTTAAAATCAGTTCAAAATATTCACCCTCAGGCGATCAGCCAAAGGCGATTGAGCAGTTATCGCAAGGTGTTATAAAGGGTTACGATACCCAGACTCTTTTAGGTATAACAGGTTCAGGGAAAACTTTTACTATTGCAAATGTTATAGAAAAAGTTCAAAAACCGACTTTGATTATTGCGCATAATAAAACCTTGGCAGCCCAGTTATATAACGAGTTTAAAGAACTGTTTCCCGATAATGCGGTTGAGTATTTTATAAGTTACTATGACTATTATCAGCCCGAGGCTTATATTCCGCGAACAGATACATATATTGAGAAATCTTCTTCAATAAATGAAGAAATCGACAGGCTCCGCCATAATACTACAAGAAGTCTTTATGAGCGTGATGATGTTATTGTAATCTCATCAGTCAGCTGTATTTACGGTTTGGGATTGCCTGAAAACTATTTTAAGGGTTCTGTTGAAATAAATGTCGGTGATGAAATCGATAGAGATGATTTACTGAAACACTTTGTCAATGTCCGATATGAGCGTAATGATTTGGAATTAAAATGTTCAACTTTCCGTGCGCGCGGTGATATTGTCGAAATTATGCCTGCATATGAAAAAATTATTACAAGATTTTATTTCTTTGGAGATGAAGTAGAAAAAATTGTCAGAATTGATAATGTATCGGGTGAAATCATTGAAACCCCTCAATCTGTGGTTATTTATCCTGCAGTTCACTACTTATCAGATGATGATAATGTCGATGAAACAATTGACTTAATCAGACAGGAATTGCAGCAGCGGCTTATTGAACTTAATAACGAAAATAAACTTGTTGAAGCTCAGCGCTTGGAGCAGCGTGTAAAATACGATATCGAAATGATTAAGGAAATGGGATATTGTACGGGGATAGAAAATTATTCAAGAATAATTGAACGTCGTCCTCCCGGTTCTGCTCCTGCAACTTTACTTGATTATTTCCCGAAAGATTTTCTTGTTGTTGTTGATGAATCTCACGTAACTTTACCTCAAATTAAAGGTATGAGCCACGGGGACGCCGCAAGAAAAAAAGTTCTTGTTGATTACGGTTTCAGGTTGCCTTGTGCTAAAGATAACAGACCGCTTACAAATGAAGAGTTTTATAACAAAGTTGGTCAAAAAATTTATATCTCGGCGACTCCTGCTGAGTTTGAACGTGAAATGTCTGAGCAAATTGTAGAACAAATTATCAGACCTACAGGACTTTTAGACCCTAAGGTTTCTGTTCGCCCGATAGATACACAAATTCAGGATTTGAAATCGGAAATTAAAAAACGTGCCGAAAAAGATGAAAGAATACTTATTACAACGCTTACTAAACGTATGGCAGAAGATTTAACAGACTTTTTTGTTCAGGAAGGCATAAGAGTCAGATATCTTCATAGTGAAATTAAATCAATTGAGCGTGTTGAAATCTTAAGAGATTTGCGGTTGGGCGAATTTGACGTTTTAATCGGTGTTAACTTGCTAAGAGAAGGGCTTGATATTCCTGAAGTATCGCTTGTTGCGATAATGGATGCTGATAAAGAAGGTTTCTTACGCTCAGAAACCAGTTTGATTCAGACAATTGGGCGAGCGGCGAGAAACTCTTGCGGAGAGGTTATAATGTATGCCGATAAAATGACCGAATCTATGGAAAAAGCGATAAAAGAAACCGAACGAAGACGAAAACTTCAAATTGAATATAACCAAAAATACGGTATTGTACCTCAAACTATTAAAAAGCCTATTGAAAACAACTTGTTATCACTTGTTGCAAGCTACAGGGATTTAGAAGATATAGTTGCAGAAGAGATGGTAGATTTGGGTATTGAGAAAAAAGATTTGCCAAAACTTATTGATAAACTTGAAAAAGATATGCATAAAGCCGCAAAAATTCTTGATTTTGAACGTGCGGCACAAATTCGCGACCAACTTAAAAAACTCCGTGAAATGAAGGATGGGTAAAGGGGTAAATAGTAACCCCTCTTGCTTTATTGCCCGTTCATTCTTGTTGCGGCATCGTCAATAACGTTAATCTGTACGTTTTCATCATATTCTTCATTGTTGCCTTTTATTTGTTCATAAGATGCTTGAGCAAGGTAATTTGCCAATATAGATATATTTACAACAAACGCCATTGAGTAATAAGCAACAAATCCCCAGTGATTTATAAAATTAGGGTTAAATACTGAAAACACATACGCAACAGGGCCAACTAAAATAACGTTAGCAAGTGCCAATTGCGGAATAAAGAATAAAAAGCTTATTAAAACATCAATACAAGCTTCAAATATTACTTTATAATTAAAACCTTGTTTTATTCTTAAGTATTTTGCAAAAGAAAGATAAGAGGTTAAAACTATAGAAAAAACAATTGCCCAAACCAATATTGAATAAATTAACGGAACTTGCGGTAGGTCAATCGGAATGGTGACTTTTGTTGTTAAATTATATCCTATTGCTCCGAAAATTAAAATTTGCGGAGCAAGTACAATTATAGCTTTTAATAATGCTTTTCCAAGCTGTAACGGGTTTAAAGACAGAATTTCACGTTTGTTCATTCTGACATTGTTAATCCCTTGAGTTAACAGGGCAAGAAACAACAATATTGCAATTGGAGCAATAAACGGAAGTGCGTCAGTCTTGCCGATAACAAACATGTTCGCAATAATATATACGGGAATTGCGTAAACTGCAATTTTTACGTATGCCATATTTTCTGTTAATGAATCGTTAAAAGCATCAACTATATTCGCCATAAAATAATATACCCTTATCCTTGGATTAGTCGTTTCAATTCATTCGGTTTGGAAGATTTAGAAAGCGCATCTTCAATCGAAATAAGACCTTTTTTGTACAACTCTGCAAGAGCAGCTTCAAGGGTTTGCATGCCTGCACCTGAAGAGGTTTGAATTGTAGAATAAATCTGAGCGGCTTTAGCTTCACGAATAAGGTTAGCTACAGCAGGTGTAACAACCATGATTTCCTGAGCCATAATACGACCTTTTTGAGAACCGTCAGGCTGACGTTTTGGAAGAAGGGTTTGAGAAAATACAGCAACTAAAGAGTTAGCAAGCTGTACACGAATTTGTTGCTGTTGACCTTCAGGGAATACGTCAATGATACGGTCAATTGTTTGGGAAGCAGAAGAGGTGTGAAGTGTTCCGAACACTAAGTGACCTGTTTCTGCTGCTGTTAATGCTAATGCGATGGTTTCGTGGTCACGCATCTCACCGACCAGAATAATATCAGGGTCTTCACGAAGTGCGGATTTTAAAGCGTTAGCAAAAGATCTTGTATCCATACCCAATTCTCTTTGGTGTATAACACTCATTTTTGAGGTATGCACAAATTCGACCGGGTCCTCAATGGTAAGAATATGTTCAGCTCTTGTTCTGTTAATATAGTCAACCATTGCAGCCAAGGTTGTTGATTTACCTGAACCTGTAGGTCCGGTTACAAGAACAAGTCCGCGCGGTTTTTCAGCAATTGTAGTAACAATTGGAGGCATACCAAGTTCTTCTAATTGCGGAGCGGATGTCGCAATTGTACGAAATGCTGCTGCGTAACAACCTTTATCTTTATAGAAGTTCACACGGAAACGACCTACATTTTCAATACCGTAAGAAAAGTCCAGTTCCCATTCTTGTTCAAGGTGACGTCTTTGTTCGTTTGACATCATAGGAAATAACAAAGATTCAACCTGTTCAGGTGTTAGCGGGTCATAGTCAAGCCTTATAAGTTTACCGTCGATACGTGCAATTGGCGGTAATTTACTTGAAATATGCAAGTCGGATCCTTTTTTATTTGTCAACTCTTTTAATAAATCTTCTATAATCATAACTTCGCAAGCCCCTTTTCTTATTCTGAGTAATTCATAATGGCATCATTTTCTTTTGCAGCCATTTCAATAAGTAAATATGTCATATAAGCACCTAAAGCCACTGCCTTAGGGTCTAAATTTGTTTTATTTGCAGCTTCAATAATCGCAGTATTTATTTCCGGATTCTCGTCTTTAATGTAGTGAATCATTTTCTTACGCCAGGAAGGCATATCTTCAAATATTTCACTAAAAGCTGTAGTTGCAATATCTTCTGAAATAACCGGTAACATAATCTCTACCCTTCACTTATTATAATATTCAATAAATCCAGTATACACTAAAATCGTAACCTTGTCTATATTTAGCTAAAAATCATTTGTTTGAAGTATAATTATAATATGAAACTTAAGTCGCTTAGTTTGACAAATTACAGAAATTGTAAAGAGCTTTTATTGGATTTTAATAGGTCAAAAGTTCTTATTATAGGTAAAAATGCGCAAGGGAAAACTAATATTTTGGAAAGTATTTATTTCCTTTCCTGCTTGAAATCTCCGCGAACCTCTAATAATGTTGAATTAATTAATTTTGAGAGCGATTATTTAAAAATTGAATCTGATGTAATAAAGTCAAATACTGATATAAGTTTATGTTATGCTTACAATAATGAGAAAAAGCGAGAAGTAAAGGTTAATCATACAAAATCAACGATAAAAGATTTTAAGTCGGTTGTTAAAACGGTTTTATTTTCGACAAATGATTTGCTTTTATTAAGGGGTGCGCCGCAAGATAGAAGAGATTGGCTTGATAGTGCGATTTCTCAGATTTATCCTGCTTATGACGATAGGTTATCAAAATATGAAAAAATCAGGGTTCAAAAAAATAACTTCTTAAAAGAATGCGCAAAAATCGGTGTTGTTAATTATGCGCTTTTAGATGTTTATAACGAGCAACTTTCGGTAACGGGCAGTAATATAATTTATATTCGCCAAAAATATTTAAAAGAAATAGAAAAAATAGCAAGAGATAAACATAAAACAATAAGTGAAACGGAAGACTTATCTGTCAAGTATGATTCATCTGTCGGTGAGCATACAGAAATTGAAGCTATACAGTATGCGTTTTTAGAAACTCTTGAAGCTCGAAAACAAGAAGAAATCCGCCGTTGTCAATCTTGTGTCGGGCCGCACAGAGATGATATTGTTTTTTATATAAATAATCTTGATGCAACAAAATACGCTTCTCAAGGTCAGCAAAGGACAATTGTTCTTGCGCTAAAGCTTTCTGAACTTGATATTATAACAGATAAAACGGGAGAAGAACCGATTTTATTATTAGATGATGTTTTGGCAGAACTTGATGATATCAGACAGAATTATTTGTTAAAATCGATAAGTCCGAATACTCAAACAATTATAACATCTGTTGATACAATTCTGTTTGAAGACGAATTTTTACGTGATGTTGAAATCTATAAGATAGAAAATGGAAAAATATGTAGTACTTCCTATGGAAAATAGCACTTAAGTCTATAAGTCTATAAGAATATTTATCTCCTAAACCTCTTTAATCTTTGCGGTAATAGCTGTTGCTATAAGTAAGCATGCTGCACCGATAAAGAATGAGTATTCGTAATGGTAATTTAAGTATCCGCCGCTCTGGATTATTGATTTATTGATAATCCAGGCAACAAGTGTGCATACAAAAACTTGCGGACCTGCAATGAATATGTTAAATAAACCCATTACAGAGCCTTCCGTTCCCGGTTTAATGTAGCGTGAAAGCATTGCAAACGGAAGCGCGCAAACACTTGCCCAGCCAATACCTGATAATGCCATCGCACCTCCGACAATTATCGGGTTTGTTTTAAAAATTCCCATAATCATGTATGCTACAACCATTGAAAGCATTGAAATTATGTGGACTTTTTTGTTTCCGAATTTGCCTGCTAAAATTCCTATTGGAATGGCAATTATAAAGCAGACCAAATTAAAGATTGCAAAACAAATTGAAGAGTAATTTGTTGCAGTAGTCTGGGTTGACATAAATTGAGCCTGAACCTCTGCGGCTAATTTTGTTAAATCAGGCACCCCGTAAACTGTATGAATTGCAAAGTTTGTGAAAAATATCAACAGGCACATCATACCAATCCAGGTAAAAAATTGCATAGTACAAATTTTTGAAACTTCGGGAGATAGAGCGAAAAACTCTTTCATAGATTGCCAAAATCCGACTTGTTCTTTTTTATCTTCAACATCAGAATTTAAAGTGCTGTGTTCTTTAATCGTTAAACAAGTCCAAATCATAGCAAGCGAGAAAGCCAAAGCGGCCATTACAAATTGGGCAGGGATTGACATTTGATAGTGAAACGCAAATTTTAAAAACGGAGCTGTCGCAGCAGCTATAACAGAACCCAATCCGATAGCTAAACTTATATAAGAATTTGCAACCGCGTGTTGTTCAACAGGAACTACATCAGGAATTAAGGCTCTATACGGACCTTGTGCGATATTTATACAAGCATCAATTACCCAAATCATAATTGCTGCGATAATCAGTCCGAAAATTGTCGGTAAATGCAGTACTTCTGCAATATTTCCCGAATTTGGAAATAACCATAATGCAATTGATGCGATGATTGCTCCACTCAACAAATAAGGCCTTCTTCTGCCAAAACGTGATTTTGTTTTATCGGATAATGCGCCGATTAAAGGTTGCACAACCATACCAGTAAAAGGTCCTGCAAGCCAGATTAAGCCGTAAATAAATGGATCTGCTCCTAAGCCTTCTGTGACAGGTGCTGATAAAATTATTCTCATTTGCCACGCAAATTGTAATCCTAAAAATCCGAGTGCAAAATTTAAAAAATTAACCGTCGTAAACTTTTTCAATCCCACATTATCTGTCATTGAAAATTTCCCTTTCTTTAATATACTCTTCTCCTTATTTGAATATATATATAACACGTGCGAAAAGCAAGTTTCCGAGAAAAACGTTACATATTACAATTGTAATAAATTTTAATAATTTAGCAAAATTTAAGAAAAATTTGTTTTCTTATGATTATGAAAAGAAAGTAAAGGAGATTTTATGCCGAATATTAATAGGTTTACGAATAAAGTATTTACCAAAGCCGCAGAAAGTTTAAGTCATACAAAGATTGCAAAAACAGCAGCAGAATTGGCTTCTGAAGCCAGAGAATTAGAAATGATTCCTAAGGTTTTAACACTTCAAACAGTAACTAAAGGAGCGCAAACAGTTGATAGATTTTCTCAAGAAGAGATTTCTGCTATTACAAAACTTTTTAAAGGCCATGAAACAAATATGTCAAAGTATGACTTAATGAAAGAACTTGTTAATATCGGAAGCTCCAAAGGTGAGCCGTTAAGTTTTCAACATATTTCTGATTTTCTTGGGGCAACCTCTTCAATGTCTGAAAATCAATTAAAAAATGTTCTAAAATATATGAGAGCAGCATCAGAAGATATTGACTTTGTTCAAAATGCAACAAAATATAACGATGTCATGCACAATGTAAGACGGGCTGATGCTTTAGGGTATATAAGTCAAAGACATCCTGAATTTGTCGAAGTTGTTTCAAAAGCAAAGGATCCTGAAACTTTAGCACATGTTGTTAATGAAGTTGGGGTTAATCAGGTTGTAACGTGTGCTCCTGATGCTTTGACCGATGTTTGCACTGTAAGCGGTCGTAATCTTACATTAATAAAAGATTTAACAAGGGCGTTTTATCCGTCTGAAGTTAAAGAAATTGCCGCAAAATTGGCAGAACGATTAAAAACGGGTAAATTAAAAGATTTAAGTAAGTATACTTCTTTTACTTATGAACCTCACCAGGTTTCTATTGGGATAACTCCAAGCTTAGCGACTCAGCGTAAATCAATATTAAATGCGTTAGACCTAACAGGTGAAATTAATTTACTTCCGCTCCGTAAAAAAGAAC
>CAMDYM010000009.1 GCA_945910425.1 uncultured Candidatus Melainabacteria bacterium
AAGAATTTTTCCATTAAAGTGTCATCTTCAGATGCAATAGCTTCAACCATAGCATCGTGATATTCTTTAGCTTTTTCAGCCATATCAGCAGGGATATCTTCTTCTCTGATATCTGTACCTAAGTCGTTAGTATAGATTTCAGCTTTCATTGTCATTAAGTCAATTAAGCCTGTGAATTTATCTTCAGTACCGATAGGTAATTGGATAGGAACAGCGTTAGCGCCTAATCTGTTTTTGATTTGGTCAACTACACGATAGAAATCTGCACCTGTTCTATCCATTTTGTTAACGAAAACCATACGAGGAACTTCGTAACGGTTAGCTTGGCGCCAAACTGTTTCAGATTGAGATTGAACACCTCCAACTGCACAGAATACAGCAACAACACCGTCTAAAACACGAAGTGAACGTTCAACTTCAATAGTGAAGTCAACGTGCCCCGGGGTGTCGATGATGTTAATTTGGTGGTTTTTCCAAGAAGCTGTTACAGCTGCTGATTGGATTGTAATACCACGTTCTTTTTCTTGTTCCATAAAGTCTGTTACAGCTGCGCCATCGTGAGTTTCACCAATTTTGTGAGTTTTACCTGTGTAAAACAAGATACGTTCTGTTGTTGTTGTTTTACCGGCGTCGATGTGGGCTGCAATACCAATGTTTCTGATTTTTTCCAATGGAGTTTTTCTAGCCATTTTTCTTTTTCCTTTTTTATTTATATGTGTACATCGCTATTTTATATTTAGCCTCATATTAATTATTCCATAAACATGATATTTTTCAAATAATTTCGAATATAATTGATATAAATTAAAAATGTGCTATTATGGATTTATCGGATAATTATTAGGAGAGCGTTTATGGAATTGTTAGAATTAAGAAAAACAAACGAATTGGTAGATTTATTTTGCACTATGGCAGAAATTCCGTCACCGTCGTTAAAGGAAGAAAAAGTTATTGAATGGATTTGTAATTATTGCCGTGAAAACGGATTAAAATATGAAACAGATGATTATAAAAATGTTTATATAAATGTTCCACCTACAGATGATAGTAAAGAACCTGTTTTATTATCTTCACATATGGATGTTATCGGTGATGATTCTCCGATTGTTACCCGACTTGAAGGCGATTTAATCAAGGCAAACGATAGAACTTTGGGAGCTGATGATAAGGCAGGAATTGCGAATGCACTTTATTTTGCAAAAGAATTAAATAAACGAACAGATTTAAAACATGGCGGATTGGAAATTCTTTTTACAAGAGATGAAGAAAATGGCATGACGGGGATTAAAAATGCTGATTTTTCAAGATTAAAATCTAAATATGTTTTGGTTTTAGACAGCGATGCTTTAGGTCAGTGTTTGATTGCAGGAGCAAGCTACGTAACGGTTGATTTGAGAGTAAAAGCCTTTAAAGGTGGTCATTCAGGAAATGATATCGGAGATTCAACAAGAGAAAACGCTGCAAAACTTATTGCAGACTTAGTTTCTGTAATACCTCAGGGTGTATTTTATTCAGAAAACGGACAGGTTGTTACATCTTGCAACTTAGGCGGAATCTCAGCAGGGGATGTTAATGTTACAAATATTATCAATACTGACGCGAGAGCAACTTACTCAATAAGAAGTTCAAATAAAGAAAAAGAAAATGAACTTATTGAAACAATGAAATGTGCAGTTGAAGCATTTAACAGTGAATATGAGCAAGATGTTGCCAGAGCTGAAATTACTTTTGTTGAAAAAATGCCTATGTTTGAAAAAAATGAAGATGAATATCTTCCGATTTTGTTTGAAACAGTGGCTAAAAAAGTCGGAGTTGAGCCTGAAATATCAACATTTCATGCAGGGGCTGAAACTCATATTTATGCAAATAGGGTTAATGCAGACGGTGAAAAATTCTCACCATATCTTTTAGGTTTGGCAACCGTTTGTAATATGCACTCTGATAAAGAATATGTTGATTATAAGACAATGCTCAAAGGTCAGGAAATTCTGAAAGAGCTTTTTGAAGCTTATAATAAATAAATCAATCAATTAATGGCACTCTGTCGTGGTATGGAGTGCTTTTTTGATATATTTACCCCTCTTTTAAAATGTTTTCGTATTTTGATAAGTTGTCAATAATTTCTTGAACGTGTTCAGGATTATCAGGAGAAATTTCATTGTCGCTTAATCCTGCATTGTGAGCTTTTTTGACATTTTCAAAATCTGATTTTGCCTGTACTGCCATTTTTAAAATTTCAGGCATGTTTAATGCTGTCGGGTTTTCACTTGCAAGGTTATTATAGTAGGAATCTTCATAATCCTTATTTAAACGCAATTTCCAGTTTGTGTTATTTTCTTCGCCTGCGACATTGTATCTTTTATCTATTCCGAAAAAGTCGGCAAATGAGATTTGAACTTTTTTACAGGTCAAAAACAGCTCCGCAAATTTTGCTTTTACTCTTTCCATATCATTTTTGTCAATTTTTTCACAGAAAGCATTACGTTGTTCTGCTCTTTTCGGGTTAGAGTTTAGCAAACCTGCAAGATAAAAAATGTTCCAAGCATCATTATTTTTTACCCAAGCTTGTTTTAGCATATTATTGGCAGGCGCTGAATCGTGAGAACCTATAAGCCCCCAGTTTTCGCTATCTCTATACTTTTCTCCGCGCATATATTCAAGCTGAGTTATGCCGGGTAAATTGTGCTGATTATGGTAAATCTCTTTAAAAGTTGGAGTTTCCGTAACCAAATCTTCCCAGACGGGTTGGTTTTGGTTTAGCCCGTGTTCTTCAAGTGTAGGTAAAATGATTTCATCCAAAATTCGTTTATAATTGCCGTTAGGGTCAATGTTTGGAATATTTGAGATGTTATCTCCTTTGAATTGACTTAAATCAATACTTTCTCCGACAACTTTAACGGATTTTTCATCATATATGTACGGATCAACTAAACCTAACGCGTGGTCGATACGTATGTTTTCGCAATCTTCTAACGCATCATCAAGCTTTTTCTTTAAATAGACTCCTGCATCTCCCAAGCTTCCGTCAGAATTAAATAATTTTTCAGGGTTTAATACAGGAATTTCCCATAATTGCGGTCCGTATTTCCCGCCATAAGGACAGCCCATTTTATAATTTTCTAAAAATAAATCCTGATTTGCCCACTCATCAGATCTTGAAAATCCTACAAGTAAGTCATTTATATATTTGAAATTTAAACTTTTTCGAAATTCTTTATTTTCTTTTATTTGTTTATCTACAAGAAACTGAGAAAATATGTAGTTTTCAAAATCTTCTTTGTGTCTGGTTGTTAATTTTTTGTATCTTGAGATGGCATTAACGTCTGCTGATTCTAAATTTTTGATTAAATTTTTATCAACATCGTCCCATTTTCTAAAATTAGGGGTAGCGTACATTTTGGATAAAATATCAAATAACGCGTCTTTATAAACCAAATTACCTTTTTTCTGTTTGAATTTTTCAAATTCTTTATTTAATTTAACAGCTGCAGGGTCATTTTGTTTAAGTTTTTCTTTAAAATTTTTGTTTGCTATGCGAATTAAGTACTTATGATTAGAAAATGCGTCTTGAAAAAGAGAGTTTGAATAATTGTTATCGCTTTTTTGTATTTCGTTTGCAACTTCTTTTATATCATTTTCCGTTAAAATATTTGCATATTTATCTTTTGTTAACTGTTCAAAGTCTAAGAATAAATTGTTTTTTGTAGAAATTGTTGACAGATAAGGCGAGCGGTGCTGGGTATCTCTGATAACACCTATAGGACCTAACTGGTTTGAGTTAAATCCGTGCAAAATTTCGAAAGGAATAAAGCTTTTGGCAACTGTTCCAAACGGAGAACCGACACCTGTGTCGTATTTTGATTCAGGGTAGCTTGTTCCATGAACAATCATTGCAACTTCTTCTGTGCCGAGATATTTAAGAGCCGGACGAATTGCATTGGTATTGTAATCTTTTTCTTCTGATTTTGTAAGTTTTCTGCCAAAATAAATGTTTCTTGGATTTACCGAATTAATTCCGTAAATTTGCATAAAATATCCCTTTAATTTTGCTTAACTCCTTTATCTATAGTATTACAAAGTTGAAAAATAAAAAATTTTGTTATACTTTTGTTACAAAATTACATATTTTTTAATTTTTTTAGTAAAATAGTGTATATTATTGGAGTTAGGTCTAGGGGTAAAAATATGAAATATGAAAATGTGCTTTCCTTGTTGGAAGAAATTACCATTAATAATGGTGAAAAGGTTTCTTTGGGTATTAAGACAAAATGGGGTTGGAATGAGTTTACATATAAAGGTTTAGGGTTACTGTCAAGACGATTGGGTGCTTATCTTATTGATGATTTGAAAGTTCAACGCGGTGACAGACTTGCAATTTTATCAGAATCAAAACCTGAATACGGAGCATGTGTATTTGGTTCTGTTCTTGCCGGTATGACGACTGTTCCTTTAGATAATAAATTAACAATATTTGAGATGTATTCGATTCTATCAGATTGTGAACCTGCTGTAATTTTATGTTCAAGTTCATATATTGAAAAAGCCAAAGAACTTAAAAACAAAATCCCGTCAATTAAGCATATAATACTTATGGATGCTTCTGTTTATGAGGATATTAATATTCCGAGTTTGTATTCACTCCCTGAAAATTATAATTCCAAATGGCGAAGACGACCTTTAAGTGCTACGGCGTTTATTATTTATACCTCAGGAACAACGGGGGCGCCTAAAGGGGTTGAAATTACGTTTAAAAATATGCTTTCTCAGATGCATGACCTGCGTCTTGCTTTAAAACAAATTCTTGGTAACAGGCAGAATATGAGAATGCTTTCAATTCTTCCGATGAACCATTTGTTTGAGTTAACGGTTGGATTTTTTATATTCCTTCATCACGGATATTCCATTCATTACCCGCAAAGCTTGAAACCTAAAGATATTATGGAAGTTATGAGTGAGAAAAAAGTTCGGTTTATGATTACGGTTCCTGCGTTTATGAAACTGTTAAAATCATCTATTGAAACCGAAATTAATAAAAAATCTCCGCTGGTTAAAACCGTATTTAATATGAATTTGAAGTTAGCAAAATTATTACCGTTAACGATGAGAAAACATTTATTTAAGCCTATCCATGCAAAATTTGGCGGAGAGTTTTTTGGTTGTATAACAGGCGGGGCGCCACTTGATTCTATTGTCGGTGATTTTTTTGAAAATATCGGTATAAGAGTTTATCAAGGTTACGGATTGTCTGAAACAAGCCCTGTTGTTGCAGTAAACAGAGGTAAATATTTTGATAATAAATCTGTCGGACCTGTTTTGGATTCATATGAAGCTAAAATTGATGAAACCACAGGTGAGCTTTTGCTAAAAGGTCCTTCTGTCATGAAGGGGTATTATAAGCGCGAAGACTTAACCTCAGAAGTCTTGGAACCTGACGGTTGGCTTCATACGGGTGATATTGCAAGAATTAATAAACACGGGCTTGTTTATATAACAGGCAGAATTAAAAATATGATTGTCTTGTCAGGAGGTAAAAAAGTTTTTCCTGAAGAAGTTGAAACAGTGTTAGAACAAAGTAAGAATTTTGCAGAAGTCTGTGTTTCAGGCATGGCAAGAAGTTTTGGAGAAAAAGACGGTTGTGAAGAAATTGTTGCTATAATAGTTCCGACTGCCGATTATGCGCAAAACTTTAAAGATTTTTCACAAATGGAAAAAGCGGTGAAAGATGAGGTTAAGAAATTATCTACGCAGTTAGCACCTTATAAACGTCCAATTAATATTGTGGTGCGAGAAGAAAGTTTACCGAGAACGACTACAAGAAAATTAAAACGTACTGAAATTAAAAAAATTCTTTGTGAGTGTTCCAAATAATTTTTTTGATGTAGAATAAAGAAAGATAACGCCCCCGGGATGTAGCGCAGCTTGGTAGCGCACTTCGTTCGGGACGAAGGGGCCGCAGGTTCAAATCCTGTCATCCCGACCATTAAAAAGACTCGTAAGGGTCTTTTTTTATTGGATGCCGTAAGGTAAATGTATTAACTTTGTGTTAAAATATTTATAAAATATGAAAAAGATTTTATTGTTTTTGAGTTTAATACTTATTCCAACGGCATCTTTTGGGATAGAAGATGTTAAAAAAGTTTATTTGCAAGAAGCTATTAATGTTGCGTTAGAAAATAATATCGATTTACAGGCTGCAAAGCTTGAAATAAGCATTGCCAAAAATAATATACAATCAGCTAACAGATTGCAAAATCCTGCCGTAGAAACTTTATTCTATGCGGGGGCGGCTCCGTGGAGTGAACCCAGACAGATAGGGTTAAGTCAGACTGTCGAAATTGCTAAAAGAAGTGCCCGTAAAAAACTTGCTCAATCAAGTTTTGAACTGGTTGAGAAAAATGTTGATTATACAAAATTTGACCTAAAAATGGATGTTCGTGAAGCTTATATTAACTTAGTTGCAGAAAAATCCGTATTAGAAACTCTAAAACAACAGCAAGTGCTTCAAGAGGAGTTATTGAAAATTGCAAAACAGCGTGCAAAATCAGGTAATGTTCCGCAAATAGATGTTATCCAAGCTGAGATTGCTCTTAATCAATTGATTACTCAGGTAAACAGTGCAAGAACCAATGTAAAAAGTGCTTTGGCAAATTTTAACAAAATTATAAATACTCCTCAAAATTTCATGTATGACAGTATGGATAACATATTTGATGAAGAAAATAACTTTGCAGAAATGCTTACACCTTCTCCGTTAACAAATTTCCCGAATGTTTCTGAGATATTGCAAAGGGCTTTAAATAACAGGTATGATATTTTAATTGCAAAACAGGAAATAGATGTTGCCGAGAAAAATTTGTCAGTGGTTGCAAGACAAAAAATTCCCGATATTGCGCTAAGCGGCGGTTATGCATATCAAAATGCAAGACATACGGAAGACGGAAGATTTAACAGCGGGGCTTATTTTAGTGCAAATGTAGTTAATATTCCTCTGTTTTATAATTATTCTCCTGAAATTCAAAATGCGGCATTAAAACTTCAGCAGGCTGAATTAAAGTATAATTCTATAAAAAATAAGGCTGAAAATGATATAACTGCAGCTTATGATAAATTTTTAACATCTGCTGAAAATTTGAATTACTACGAATCAAAGATTTTAACAAATTCTGAAGAATTAATTGATGTTTCAAAGCAAGCTTATGAACAGGGAAAGTCTGATATTACATCTTTAATTGTTATGAAGCAGTCATATAAATCTATTGTTATTGGCTATACTTACGCTTTAGCCGAATACTATAACAGTTGGACTGCGTTTTTGCGTGAAGTAAATGATGAAAACTTTATGCTTTAGTTTTTAATTCTTTTTTCCAGGTATACAAAAAATAAATTGATAAAATAAAATAAGTTCCCCACATCAAGATTGTCGCAAAACAATTTGAACCGTTTTGATAGGCTTCAATCCACATTATTGTTGATAATCCGTTTACGATAAACCAGATATACCATTGTTCAATGCAGCGTTTTACCGTTAAAATAAGCCCGCCGACAGATAAAACTGATGTAACGGCATCAATAACAGGGTTTGCATCGTTTAAGTTTTTTAAGACAAAATAACAAATTATACAGGCAAATGTCAAAACTGCCGTATATAAAATTCTTTCTCTGTTTGAAAGTTTGGTTTTAATGATTTCTTGAGAATCTTTTTTTAAGTGTTTACTCCAGCGAAATATGCCAAAAATCTGCATCGGAAAGTAATATGCAAGATATAGTACCAGATTCCCGTATAATCCGTTTTCCCAAGCTAAATAACTGTAACAAAGTGTTCCGCAAATTCCTATAATATAACACGAAATCTTCCCTTTTCCTGCCAGTATTGTATAGCTGATTCCACAAATAGCAGAAACCAAGGCGACTTTTGTATCATTCATGTAAAGTGAAATAACTGTAATTAACAATATTGTCAGAGGAAAAAGTATCCGTTCAACTTTTCCCCAGCCGCTTAATTCTTTTTTTATAAACTCGATTATTTTCATTAGTGTTATTATAACGTAAATTTTATGGTAATGGAATATTTACTTTTTACTTTGTGTGCGGTCTACTTATAGTAGAGAATTAATAAATATGCCGATATCAAGTGTTACAAATAAAATATTTACCAATAAAGCAGTATTAAAGGGATTAGAAAAAATTTCCGACCATGGAATAAGTTTTTCTGCGACAACGGCATTATTTATGTCAACGATTGTGCGACCTTATGCAATACACAAGACCCCTGATGTTGAAAAAGAGAATAAGCAGTATGCAATGTCAAATTCTATCGCATCAGGAATTATAAAATTTGGGATGGTTGAATCTGTAGCACTTCCTGTTGAGTATATTGTAAAGAAAATTGATGAAAATCCCGAAAAATACCTAAAAAAAACTACAATTAAGACCTTAAAAAATGGGGCGGATGAACTTGCTAAATCAAAAAGTTACAAGCTGATAACACAATTTATGAAGCTTGGTACGGGGTTTATTACGGCTGTTCCGAAAACGGTTTTAACTTTAGCACTTATTCCTGTTATTATGGATAAGCTTTTTCATAATAAATTCAAACAGCAAAATACTGAAAAAGTTCAAGCTAAAAACAAAAACATTAATTTTACGGGATTAACAAAAGGTATTGCGGGGATTATAGATAACCCTAAAGTTCAAAAATTTGCATTAAAATATCAGGATAAAGATAAAGATATTGCAAAACACATGACGGCTGCCACTGATTTATTATTAACAGGGTCGTTCGCAGTTTTAACCGACAGAAATAAAAAGATTAAAGATGACCGTAAAAAAGCTTTGATTTATAATAATGTAATTTCAACGGGAATTACGTTGGCTCTTGGTTACGGGATTGATAATGTGATTAAAAACGAGACCGAAAAATTTGTTAATAAGTTCAAACAAATGAATATTCATGACCCGAAAGTCCTAAAATATGTTGAAGGTATAAATATAATTCGTCCTGCTTTGATTTTTGCAGGAATTTATTACGGAATTTTGCCGATGTTTTCAACTTATATGGCAGAGCGCATTGATAAATATATTCAAAAGAAAAAGTAGATTTATATAGCTTTTTCAAGTTTAAGCAGTTTGATTTTTTTGTCAATTCCTCCCGCATAACCTGTGAGGTTTCCGTTTGAACCGATTACTCTGTGGCATGGAATTATTATTGAAATGGGGTTATGACCGACAGCACCACCGACGGCTTGAGCGGACATCTTCTTTAATCCTTTTTGTTTGGCAATCTCTTGGGCAATTTCTCCGTAGGTTGTTGTTTTGCCGTATGGAATTTTACAAAGAATTTCCCAGACATTTTTTTGAAATTCGCTGCCTTGAGGAGATAGCGGAATTTCTGTAATTTTTGGCTGTTTCCCTGAAAAATATTTATCCAACCAACTTTTGGTATTAATAAAAATCGGAAGATTATCGTTTGTAGTCATTTCTGATTTTATGGAGCTTAAAAAATATTTTTGACCTTCAATCCATAATCCGATTAAGTTTTCACACTCACTTGCCATGGTTATTTTGCCTAACGGTGAGTTATAAGTTGATTTGTATAGCATATTTTTATTATACTGAAAAATTATTTAATCGGGTAGCCTGAGGGGATGTTCCAGCCGTTTTGGTAAATCCAAGCCGCGCAATACATTCCTGAACCTGTAGCGGAGCAATCGTTTTTGATTGCATTGTGACCTTTATTGGCGCCGTATGGTGTAATTGAATCGGCTTGCTCGTTTCTTACTAAGAAAAATACGTCATGTCCGAATTTGTTAGGCTTTTCTGAGCCGTTTATGTCAATAATAATAATTTTGTCGTTATCTGCTGCGACTCCGGATATTGGTGAAAATCCAAATACATATAAAATACCGTCCATTGAAATAAATGGTGTTCTATCATTGTTAAATGGAGAATTGTAACTTCCGTTAGGGGTTCCGTTAAGGTAACTCCAAATATTGGGAGATTTCATATTGTAGCCGCATCTGTCTTCGTTGGTGCAAATTTTCATGACTTTCATATAAGGGCTGAAATATTTTTTGACAAATTCTTCTTTAGGTAATGTTTTGTCCCAGGTTTCAAGTTCTCCGTTCTCGCTTTCTGATAGTTTTATTGCCTGATTTATTGTCGATACTGCCTTTTTTAACTTGCTTTCGATAACTCTTTTTTTATGTGCCGTCATTAAGTTTGGGATAGTCATTGCTGCAACCACCCCGATAATTCCGAGAGTGATTAATACCTCAGCTAACGTAAATCCTGCTTTAGCGATAGACTGTGGTAAATTTATGTGCGTAGCACTTTCTGCAAACGTAAAACCTTTTTTCATATTTTCTCCTGTATTTAATAATATATTGAACTATTCATATAAATATTGAATAATTCAATAAAATAATACAAGTTATTTATTTCATTGTCAATAATATATACTTTAAATTATGGATATAACTAATTGGAATAACGATGAAATAATGCGTCTTGTAATGGCAAAAGGGCATGTTACGCAAAAGATGCTTTTAGAAAACTTAAAGAAACCGGACGGAGAGGCAATTCCTCAAAGTACATTTTCGTGTAAAATCCGCAGAAATGCATTGAAACTTGATGAGTTTCAGAAGATTTGCCAAATTTTGGGTTATTCCATTAAACTTGAACGTCTTGAAAAGTAATTATTTGACTGCACCCCAGGCTTTAACATCTCCGCGCTCGTAGCGGATAAGATAATATGAGCCTGAAGGAATATATTCAACAGATGCTTCCTGATAAATATCCTGTTCTTCATTAACAGGCGGTAAGCCTGTTCTGGCTCGTTTTTGGTTGGTCTTTTCTATTTCGCGTTTTTCTTTTTTCTCTTTTTTTAAAGATTTTTTATCACGCACAACTTCATATTGTGACATGTCTATTTCAACTTTGAAAACAGGAATAATTGCGATTGCTTTTTTTGATTGAATTAAAATTAAAAAATCCTTCTCATCAGACAGAGCTAATTCGTAATGCCCAGGCGGGATTATAACTCCGTTTTCGTTTGCAATTTCATCAACCAAAGTTAAGGTCGGATAAGAAGATTCTCTTAATGAGTATTTGTAAAAAGATTGTGTTCCGTCGGTTAAACCTGCTGTGTATTGCGGTTCTACAGGATATGCTCTGGTTTCAGAGTGCATCATTATATTATCGACAAAAGCACCTTCAAGCATTTTAAATTCTTTCCAGTATTTTTTTGATACTACATTTGATTTCGGTAAAATCCTTGTCAAGTGCTCTATCTGAGCCTACAAAAACTAAAGACATATATTTTTGTGAATCTCCAAGATTTTTTTCTTTTAAAAGCAGCCTGTAGCTTTCTCTCATAAGCCTTTTGAGTCTGTTACGTTTTACTGCGCGTTTGTGAACTTTTTTACTGACTACAAATCCGACTTTTGTCGGTAAATCATTTTCTTTTTTTAAAATCCCCGCAAACAAAGTTACTCCACCCGAATGGGAGGAGTTTTTAACTTTATATGTAGCTTTAAAAGCTGATTTCTTTTTTAAGCGATATTGCTTTGGAAGCATTCTATCTCCTGCTTATTTTTGTCATTCTGAACTTGATTCAGAATCTATTTAACTTGATTTCGGCTATAGCCGAAATTAAGTTAAGCTCTGTTTTTAGCAGTGATAGCAACTTTATGACGACCGCGAGCTCTGCGTCTGTTGATAACTTCACGTCCGCCCGGTGTTGCCATTCTTGCTCTGAAACCGCTTACATTTTGTCTTTTTCTTTTTGTTCCTTCTAGTGTACGTCTCATTTTTTTATTTCCTTTTACTATTTATTTGTCGTATAATTCAAATGTTATAGTAAACAAATTAATTAGTCAACAAATAAGAAGGGAATTGGTTAAATATTATGAAGAAAAATATAGGTTTTATAGGATGCGGTAAAATGGCAAGTGCTATTATTAGCGGTGTAAAGAACTCTTCTATCGGAGAAAATTTTGATATTATCGGGTCTGAAATCAGTGAAGAGGTTGCAAAATCTGCTTCTCAAAGACTCGGGATAAAGGTTTTGGCTGATAATAAAGAACTAGTGAAGGGAAAAGATATTGTATTTATTGCGACGAAACCGAATAGTGTAGTCGAAGTTCTGGAAGGTATAAAATCCGATTTAAATCCTGAAACATTGGTTGTATCAATAGCAGCAGGTGTTTTAACGGAAAAAATCTCAAAAGTTATTCCAAATAACAGGATAATAAGGATTATGCCAAACACTCCGGCACTTGTAAAACTTGGGATGTTTGGAGTTTGTAAAGGTGCAAACGCTACAGATGAAGATTTACGATTAATCGAGGGTTTATTATCTTCTATCGGCAAATGTGTTACGGTTGAAGAATCTCAGATTGATATAGTGACGGCAATTTCAGGTTCAGGACCTGCATTTTTCTATCAGGTAATAGAAGATATGGCTCGCGCGGGTGAAAAATTAGGTTTGGATTACGAAAAATCCTTAACTCTTGCCGCCCAAACGGCGTTAGGTTCAGCTCAAATGGTGTTTAACAGAGGGGAAACAACTGTTCAAACGCTTATTGATAACGTGGCAACCAAAGGCGGCTGCACTTTTGTTGGAATTTGTGAGATGAAAGACGGTCATTCTGATGAGTTATTTTATAATGTAATAGATAAAACAACTCAAAAAGCTCACGCACTGGGAAAGTAATGCTGGCTGTCGTTGGGGTAGAAACCCCAACCTACATAACTTATTTCCCTTTCTCCTATTCATATCTTAGTGCGTCAATCGGGTTGAGCAGTGATGCTTTATATGCAGGGTAATACCCGAAGCCTATTCCGATTGCGGCTGAAAATCCTAAAGATAGTAGGATTGAGGATGTTGTTATCGCGATATTCATCCCTCCGAATTTTTGCATCAGTAAGGCTCCGCCTATTCCTATCCCAACTCCTATCAGTCCGCCGACCATTGACAGTAAAAACGATTCAATCAGAAATTGTATACGAATATCTGAAGCTTTCGCGCCTATTGCCATACGGATGCCTATTTCTTTTGTGCGTTCCGTTACCGATACAAGCATTATGTTCATAATTCCTATTCCGCCCACAATTAGTGAAACTCCTGCAATTGCACCTAACAAAAGCGACATTGTTTTGGTGGTTGATTTGATTGTTTCCTGCATTTCGGCTAAATTTCTTATTTCAAAATCGTTATCTTGAGTTTTTCCTATATTATGGCGTTGTTTTAGAAGTTCTGTTATATCTTCTTGTGCGATATTTATAACTTCATCATTTTGGGCCTTGACGGCAATCATATTAACAGTTCCCGGGAAATCTGTTCCGAAAACTTTTCTTTGTGCGGTTGTAATCGGGATAAACACCATATCGTCCTGGTCTTGACCCATTCCGCTTGAACCTTTTGTTTTAAGAAGTCCGACAACTTTAAAGGGAATATTTCCTATTCGGATTGTTTTTCCTATCGGGTCAACGTCGCCGAATAGTTCGGTTGACACGGTTTGACCTATTATTGCAACTTTGGTGCTGTTTTTGTTGTCTTCGGGGAGAAATCCTCTTCCTGATTCAATTTCGTAATTTCTTATCATAAAATAAGGCATTGTTGTTCCGCCAACGGTTGTTGACCAGTTTTGGTTTCCGTAAGTTAATTGTTTGCCTTCGGAAGAATAAGGGGCAAGCGCAAGTATTCCTCGGCATTTTGATTCGATTGCCGCAGCATCTTTTAATGTCAATGTCGGGCGGGTGCCTGAACCCATTCTGACTCCGCCTGATTTAGCTGATGCTGAGCGTATCATAAGTAGGTTACTGCCCATTGATTCCATATCTTTTGCAATCTTTTTGCTTGCGCCGGAACCGACCGCAAGCATTATGATTACTGCGCTTACCCCGATTATTATGCCTAAACTTGTCAGGATTGAGCGCATTTTGTTTATTCTTAATGACACTGTTGCCATTTTTATTATTGATTTTAAATCTAGCATATTTACCCTTCTTTCCAGTGTGGGGAATTTTATGTTTCTCTGTTGCGGTGAGAAAGCCATTTGTCTTTTGGTTCATCAAGAACGATATTTCCGTCTTTGAACTTTAATACCCGTTTTGTGTATTCTGCGATATCGGGTTCGTGGGTTACAAGAACGATTGTTTTACCCATTTCTTCGTTTAACCTGACAAAAAATTCCATAACTTCAATACTTGTTCTTGTGTCAAGGTTTCCTGTCGGTTCATCGGCTAAAATCAGCGGAGCATCGTTAACAATTGCTCGGGCGATTGCAACACGCTGCTGTTGACCGCCTGACATTTGATTTGGCATATGGTCTTCTCTGTTTTTTAGTCCGACAATATTTAGAGCCCATTTAGCCCGTTCAATCCGTTCTTCTTCGGGAATTCCTTTATAAATCATTGGAAGACAAACATTATCAAGCGCGGAGGTTCTTGATATAAGATTAAAACCTTGAAAAATAAACCCGATTTTTTCGCATCTGACCATTGCAAGCCTGTTATTATCAAGGTTAAGCATATCAACACCATCAAGATAATAACTGCCTGAAGTCGGTTTATCAAGGGTTCCGAGCATATTCATACAGGTTGATTTGCCTGAACCTGATGTTCCCATTATCGCAACAAATTCACCTTGTTTTATGCTGAAAGATACATCGTTTAATGCGTTAAACGAGTCGTCGCCTGTTTGGTATGTTTTTATTGCATGTTTTACTTCAATTAAATCCATAGTTATAATTCTGTTTCTTTAGTAAGCTTAAAACGGTCAATTATTTGCTGATTTTATTGGTTTTATTTGTCCAAAATGATTATCTAAACATTCCGGGAGGTCCGCCTCGACGATTGTTTGAAGGCTTACTGTTATTTTTGTTTTTCCCGCCTGATGAACCGATTATAACATCATCTCCGACTTTTAGGCTGTCTGATATTATTTCAACGTTTGAATCATCGCTTGAACCTTGTTTGATATCGATTCTTGACGGTTTTCCTTTTGCTAAAATCCAAACTCCCTGATTTTTATATTTCTGTCCGTTTGTTTCAGGTGAAAATTTTAGCGCAATACTTGGAGCACACAGAACATTTTCACTGCGTTTTGTTATTATTGAAACATTGGCGGTCATCCCCGGTTTCAATTTTAAGTCTTCGTTGCTTACACTGACAATTACAGTGTAAGTTACTACATTTGATGTTGTTGTGGAATCAAGTCTAACTTGTGTGACTTTCCCGTAAAACGTGCTGTCGGGATACCCATCAAGGGTGTATTCAACCTCTTGCCCTTCTTTAACTTGTCCGATATCGGCTTCTGATACGTTAACTTCAATTTGCATTTTTGTTAAATCCTGGGCTATTTTGAATAACTCAGGAGCTTGGAAGCTTGCTGCAACCGGCTGTCCGACGTCAATATCACGGGAAATTATTGTACCGTCAACGGGAGCAATGATTTTTGTATAGCCAAGGTTTGTCATTGCAGTTTTGTATGTTGCTCTGGCTTGCGCGATTGAGGCACGTTGAGCGCCTATTGCGGCTTTTTGGGCAAGGTAATCGCTTTCTGCCTGATCAAGTTCACTTCTTGCAATAAAGTTTTTTGCATAAAGGTTTTTGTAACGGTTGTAAGTTTTTTCTGCCATAACAAGCTGTGCGTTTAGTTTTGCAAGGTTTGCTTGTGCGTTGTTTATTTGTGCTTTATTTTGGTCTACTGCTGCCTGAAAGTTTGCAGGGTCAATTTGAGCTAACAACTGACCTTTTTTGACTTCTGAATTGAAATCAACATAAATTTCTTTCATCAAACCTGAAACCGTTGAACCTACACTTACAATGTTGACGGGATTGATTGTTCCCGATGCTTCTACAACATCTGTTATCGTACATTGGGTAAGCTTTTCTGTTTGGTAGGTAACTTTATTGGCATTTAAATTTGCACAAAATCCTGCACCTAAGACAAGTGCTATTGTAATAGGAATTATTATACGTTTTTTTAAGTATTTTTGTTTAATAGTTTGTATATCCATGTTATTTCCCTTCCAGAGTTACCGTTACTTCCTGCGGAAGTGAGATAACACTTTCTAAATTGGCTCTTGCAACATTGTATTTATAAATAGTTTCAATATAAGAACATTGAGCGTTGTTATAATTTACTTTAGCATCCTGCAACTGGATGTAATCGCCTAAACCTACATAGTATCTTCCTTCTGCAAGTTCGTAGTTTTCAAGTGTCTGGCGAACTTTTACCGCTAAAAGCGGGATTTGTTTTTCAAGTTCAATCATATTTATGTATGCGTTTTGAACTTCAAAATAGATATCCTGGTTAAGTTGATTAAGTGCGTTTTCTGCTATATCAACCTGAAATTTTGCAGCATCAATCTGAGATTTTTGTGCCATAATGTTAACAGATGATGATAGATTTAACCCTAAATTAAAAGAGTTTGTATTGTTTGTGTCTCGGAACCCGTAACCGGCGCTGGCTGATAGGGAGGGATAATAGTTCCTTTTTGTATATAAAAGATTTTCTTTAACCGCGTCAACTGTTGAATTGTATGCTTTTAAGTCTGCACGGTTTTTATATGCCATATTCATACATTCTTCAAATGTGTATGGAAAATCCGTTAATTTGTAATCAGTTAAAACTTCAAGTTTTTCAACTGATGTAATTAATTTTGTATCGCTTACGGGAATGTAGTTTGCATCTTCTCCAGATGGTTTTGTAATATTTGCCAAGTCAACAGGAGCAACGTTATCTTCAATGTTAAAGTTTTCTGTTCCCGAGATAGAGTATGTCGGGGCTTTTGTTAAATACATTGCATTATTTAAGTTAACAAGCGAGTTTTTGTAAGCGTTTTCGGACTGGATAAGCTGAATTTTAGAGTCACTTAGGGTAACTTCCGCGTTAACAAGGTCGATTTTTGATTTTATGCCTTCATCATAATAAGCTTTTGTTCTCAGGTAGTTTCGTTCGTTAATATCGACATAAGCTTTGTTAATAAGAACTGTAGCGCGGGCTGCAAGGACTTCGTAGTATCTTTGTTTAACGGCAAATGTTGTTTCTCTGACTGTGTTGTCAAAATAGTATTGATCAGCAATCAGGTAAAATTTTTGCATCTTAATTCTTGCGTTTGTCCTGCCAAAGTTCCATAATAGCTGGTTTAAAGTCGTTTCAATTGAATAGGCGTTTGTTGAAGTATTTCTAATTTTTGTATGAGTGTCACTAAGGTTATATCCTGTACCGACTCCAAGCGTCGGGAAAAACTCAGAACGTGCTATATTTACGTTTGCTTTAGATATTCCCCAGTTATAGCGGGCATTTTTTATTGCGGGATTGTTGTTTAGGGCAATTGAAATGCAGTCATTTAGTGACAGTACGGAACCTTGCTCAACTTTTATATCATCAATCGCGATTGCAGGAGTTGCGGTTAAGCATAATAGTACAAATAAATTTACTGCAGTGTGTTTTAAGTTTAAAATCCTCATAACCTAAAAACGATTAAACTATTAATTTGTTCATTTGAAATCATTCATCAGGGGGGTAAACATATTGAAGCCCTGTTATTTATAATAAATCTGCAAAATCATTTATTTCCCGGAAATTAAAAAAATCTTTCATTGTTATTCCTAATCCGTTGCAAATTCGTAAAATAGTATAAGCTCTCGGTTCTTTCATATTTCGTTCAATTTCGCTTAGACCACCCTTAGAAATCCCACTATAAAAAGCAAGTTGTTCTATAGTTAATTTGTGTTCTTTTCTCAAAGTCGCTATACGCTTACATATTATATTATTAAAATCCTGATTTATCATTGTAATAAAACTTCATATATATGAACTTCATATTGATAATAAATCAACTAATTTCTATAATAGTTCATATGTATGAACTCGGGAGAAGGAGCATGAATACACGAATTACATTTCAAACATTTTTACGGGAGCAGAATAACCGAATAATCCGAGGCAATCGGGCTTTTACTTTGGCGGAGGTATTAATAACCTTGGGAATTATCGGAGTAGTTGCTGCTATGACTATTCCTATATTAAATAACCATTTAAGAGGTAAGAAATTACAATCTCAGTTTATGAAAACTTATTCTGAGCTTAACCAAGCTGCACGTAATTTTTATGCTCAAACCGATATGCCGTTTAGAGATTATCAGGATAGCGTTTATAACGGAAGCTGGAACTCTACAGCTTCTTTAAAAATGTTTATGTCATACTTTAAAGGTGCTAATTATGATTCAACCTTATCTGCAAGGGGTTTTGACGCAAAAAATAATATTAAAAATCTTAATTTAAATAATAAAGTAATAAATCAATATCCATGCGATCAGTCGGTTGTTATAACAGATATGGTCGGGCGAAATTATTCAATGGATGATATCGCAAAATTTTATAATGTGGATTTCGGTCCAAAAATTTGTGTCGATATAAACGGTACGGATAGACCAAATAAATGGGGTGTAGACAGGTTTGTCTTTGTTTTTACCGAAGATAATGCCGTTATTCCGTATACAGGCTACAGTTGGAATTCTTTAACTGCACAATTGAGCAACGATACAAATATCGCACAACTTTGTAGTACTTCAAATACTAGCGTTGCTCACACATGCGCTTATTTTGCTCTGCAAAATAAAAATCCTGAGGGGAACGGTGATTACTGGTACGATTTTCTCAAAGGTAAATAGGACTAATTCCCTTTCCTGGTTGTGGTAGGGGTGGGGTGGTTTTATAAGTGAATAAGGAAATAGGGGAAGGAGGGTTCCTGTCGATTTACCCCTCTGCGCCCATTGCAAGAAATTCTAACAGGCTGACGACTTTTGTTTTGCATGTGGCGATTAATCCTTGTTTTAAGCCTAAAACGCAAGACGGGCAGGTTGTTATGACATAATCTGCGTTTGTTTTTTTGATATTTTCAGCTTTTTTCTTTGAAAGTTTTAGTGAAAGTTCTCTGTTTTTAACTCCAAAACTTCCTGCAAATCCGCAGCAATCATCGTAATTGTCCATTTCTACGTAGTTTACGTTCTCACAGTTTTCTAAAATTTTTGTTAAAAAGTAATCATTTTTAAGGTGGCAGGGTTTGTGAAAAGTTACGGTTACAGGTTTTTTGAACCGAAATTTAATTCCTCTTAGTGCGATTAAATTCCCCCAGTTTACGGATTTTTCATCAGGAACCGTTTTAATTTCAGGGAAATATTTTGAGTATTCTGAAATTGTGCTTTCACAGCTTGCGCAGTCTGTAACAAGGTAATCAAAATTCCTGTCAAGCAGCCCTAAATTGTATTTTGCCGTCTGTTCAAAGCGTTCTAAATTGCCTTCCGATAAAAACGGCAGTCCGCAGCATTCAAAATCGGGTTCTATTATTTCTATCGGGTGGTTTTTGAAAATTTTGTTTAAATAATTATCAGTGTGCGGGCAAATTTGGTTTACACAACCCTTGAAATATACCACTTTTAATCCTTCTTTTGCTTTTTTTTGCGGTCGAAAAGGTTTTGAAATTATTTGACCAAATTTAATAAAGTTTCCAAAAACATATTTACTCATAAGGAAATTGATGACTTTGCCCAAAAAAGTTGTGCGCATATATTCATATTTTGCAACGCTTAAAATTTGTGTTACATCAATTCCGCTCGGGCAAAATTTGTTGCACTTACCGCATTTTAGGCACATATCAATGTATTTGTTTATGTTTTTTGAAAGTTTAAGTCTGCCTGTTGCGACCCCGTGAAGCATTATAAATTTACCCTTGCTTACGGCACATTCGTTTTGGGTAAGGTCAAATAACGGACAAGCTGACTGACACAGTCCGCATTTTGAACATTTATTTAAATCAGCTTCAAAATCTTTTAAACACTTCATAACAAGATATTAGCACAAATGTTGTATGGTGTATTTGTAACAAAAATTAATAATTGACACTAATTTGTTAAACTTTTTATTAAAAAATGCCGATAACTTGAATAACTGAAAATAAGAGGATTCAACATGGCAGATAATTTCAATTTTAACAGACCCTATAAACCTTTCGGAATGAATGTTAAAGTTCCTGAACGCACCTTGCAGCAGGCAGGGCAGACATTAGAAGAACTTGTAAAAGCTCCGAGTGCGCCATTGTTTGAGTTCTTGGAAGAAAACGAAGGTGTATTTAACGGGGATGTTGCGTTTGAGATAAACAAAACGGTTGCTCAGAATTTTACAATCGGTTCTGCGATGAGAATGGAAGATGAAAAAGTAAACGGACGTAACCCGAGCTTTGACATGCATTTTTAATATTTACCCCTCCCCCCATTGGCTATTGTAAAAATTTTTAATTTATTTTTTATAATATGTTATAGTTAAATGTGGAGGAAATTTTATGAACAGAAAATCAATAATTACTATTCTTTCTATATTTATTTTGCCTGTTTTGGCGTTTTGGGGCTTAACTTTTAACAAATCTGATTCAATTGTTGCTCAGGCAAGCGGAAAACCTCAAATTATTAAATTCTCATCAACTATGTGTATGGAATGTCAGGAACTTGAAAAGGTTTTTAAAGAAGTCCTTCCAAAATACAGTAATAAGGTTGATTATACTTCAATCACTGTTGACAGCCGCGACGATATGAAAAATAATATGATTAAAAAATACAATGTCACTTTAGTTCCGACAGTTATTATGCTAAATTCTGACGGAACCCAGTATAAAAGAATTGAATCAGCTATCCCGAAAGAACAGTTAGAACAATGTATTCAGGGGCTTAAATAATGGAAAATTTAACACAGTTATTCTCAAGTCAAACAAGTATTTTTCTTTTGTTTGGAGCTTCATTTTTAGGCGGTTTAATTTCGTCAATTTCTCCGTGCTCGTTATCAATGCTTCCGTTAATTATCGGCTATATCGGCGGGTTTAGTGAAGAAAAACCGTTAAAAACACTGGTTCAGATGATATTTTTTGTAATCGGTACGGGTATCGTATTTTCTATAATCGGTGCAATATGTGCGATTACCGGGAAAATGTTTGTCGGGAACCCTTATTTTGCTTTGATTGTGGCGTCAATCATTATGATTATGGCGTTAAAAATTCTAGGAGTTATTGAGTTTGAACTGCCCGTTATGATTAAGAAAATTCCGCAAAACAAAGCAAATAACGAATTTTTATATCCTATATTATTAGGTGCTGTTTTTGCGCTTATCGGAACCCCTTGTTCTACACCGATTTTAGCAAGTATTATGGCTTTTGCGTCAATTTCTGCTAAAATCAGCCAGGCTATTTTAATGTTGTTCATGTTTTCGATAGGTCAGGGGTTAATTTTTATCGTTGCAGGTTTTATAACCTCTAAGGTTAAGACTAATCCTAAGTTTTACGAATTTTCCGAAAAGATTATGAAATTTAGCGGATTTTTGTTATTACTGGTGTCTTTATATATTTTTTATAAGATTTTCGGCGCAGTCCTTGTAAAATAACCTTGCATATTGTATTATCCTAATAGGGATTAGTACGGATATTAAGGAGTGAATAAATGAAAACTTTTGAAGGACAATTAACAACAAATGCTGATGATAAATTTTGTATAATTATTTCAAGATTTAACGACTTTATCGGTTCAAAGTTATTATCAGGAGCAATAGATGAGTTGAGAAGACACGGTGTGTCAGAAGATAATATTGATGTTGTTAAGGTTCCGGGGGCGTTTGAAATTCCCGTTATTGCCCAAAAGTTTGCTAAAACCGATAAATACAGCGCAATTATAACATTAGGTGCTGTTATTAAAGGTTCAACACCTCATTTTGATTATGTATCGGCAGAAGTTTCAAAAGGTGTTGCTCAAGTTAGCCTTCAAACAGGTGTTCCTGTAATATTCGGAGTTTTGACAACAGATAATATCGAACAGGCAATTGAGCGTGCCGGTACAAAAGCGGGTAATAAAGGTTCGGATGCTGCAAAAACCGCAATTGAAATGGCAAACCTTGTTAAATTAGTTTAATTATTTTAATCGTTTTTTAGCATAGTGGAAAAGGAGCAAGAGTATGACAGAAGTAATTACCGAATACAGAAATGAGAATACTAAAGACATTGATTTGTTATCGACTATTGATATGGTTCGTAAGATGAACGAAGAGGATTTGATAGTTGCAAAAGTTGTCGGTGATGAAGCTGCCAATATTGCTGCTGCTGTGGATATGATTGCAAAAGCGTTTTTGAAAGGCGGAAGGTTGTTTTACTTTGGCGCAGGAACATCAGGAAGATTAGGTGTTTTAGACGCGTCTGAGTGTCCGCCGACATTCAGTGTTGATCCGTCAATGGTTCAGGGGGTTATCGCAGGCGGAAAAGATGCTTTACTAACTGCGGTTGAAGGTGCTGAGGATAATTTTTCTGACGGTAAGCGTGATGCTAAAGTTTTAACAGATAAAGATGTTTGTGTTGTAGTTTCAGCAAGTGGTAATCCTAAGTATTTATTAGGAGTTTTGGAGCAGGCGGATGAAGTCGGCGCTGTAACAATTGCTGTTACATGTAACTCTAAAGGTCAAATTGCGCAAGATGCAGGACATGTTATTTGTGCTGAGGTAGGACCTGAAGTTATTGCAGGTTCAAGCCGTCTAAAAGCAGGTACTGCGCAAAAAATGATTCTTAATATGTTATCAACAGGTGCGATGATTAAAATCGGTAAAACCTATGAAAACTTTATGATAGATTTAAAAGCGGTTAACGAAAAATTAAAAGATCGCGCAATAAGAATAGTTTCTCAAATTGCACAGGTAACTCACAGCGAAGCTTTAGCGTCTTTGTTAAAATGCGATTGGGAAATTAAAACCGCAATTATAATGATAACAAACAAAACGGATGCGGATAGTGCAAGGTTGGAATTAAAGAAATTCGGCGGAGTTTTAAGAAGACTTCTTAACAGTTCCGAAAAAACAGGAGGAGTATAAGTATGAAATTAACGGTTTTGGGAGCAGGATGCTGGGGGCTTACTTTAGCTTGGCTTTTAACAAATAATTTTGATGATATAACGGTTTGGGGAAGAGCGCAGGATTTATCGGAAGATTTAATAAAAAATAAACACTGTTCAAAACCTTTAGAAGTTCAGTTAGACAGTAAAATTAAGGTAACATCGGATTTAGCTGAAGCCATAAAAGATGCGGATATTATTTTATCTGTTGTAGCAACATCAGGTACCCGTGATGTTTGCGAAAATCTTAAAAAAGCAGGAATTAAATCTCAACAGGTTCTTGTAAATGCGTCAAAAGGTATTGAATTGCCGTCACTGATGAGAATGTCAGAGGTTATAAAAGATGTTTTACCTGAACAAAAACTTGTTATACTTTCAGGTCCGACATTAGCTAAAGAAGTTCTTCAAGGTAAACCTACAGCGGCTTGTGTTGCATGTGAAGATATTGAAACCGCTGAATTTGTACAAAAAGCCTGCAATGTGCCAAATAAATTTAGGTTGTATACAAATACTGATGTTATAGGGGTTGAGCTTGGCGGAAGTTTGAAAAACGTTATTGCAATCGCCTCAGGTTTTGCGCATACAATGGGATTAGGTGATAACTGTTCGGGAACATTACTGACCCGCGGTATGGCAGAAGTTGTTCGGGTAAGTATTCAACTCGGTGCTAATCCTTCAACCTTGTACGGGCTTTCAGGCATGGGCGATTTGATTGCAACTTGTTCTTCTCCGATGTCAAGAAATTATACAGTCGGTTCAATGCTTGCAAAAGGTAAGAAAATCAATGATATTTTATCTGAGCTTGGGTCTGTCGCAGAAGGCGTTAAGACTTCTAAAGCGGTTTGTGAATTGGCTAAAAAGCTTGGGATAGAAGTTCCCGTATCATCTGCGATTTATGAAGCTGTTTACACAGATATTACGCCTGAGGAGCTTTTGTCAAAACTTATGAACAGAAAACTTAAAGAAGAAGAAAGATACGTATAATATTATCTCGCGAGGTGCGGGTGTGAAAGGTTTTTTATTAAAATGAAATTTGCTGTAAGATATTTAAAAAATACATATTATCCTTTGAAAGTGTCTGAAAATGTCCAACTTGAAGACGGACAGATGGTTATTGTCAGAACAGAAAAAGGGGAAGAAGCTTTAAAAGTTTTTCTTGTAAATTCGCAGATAGAAAAATTATGGGAGAATGCAAAGCAAAAACCTGAACCGTTGCCTTTAGTAAGAGTTATGTCGCAAAGGGATATTCAAACTCTTGATGATATAAAAAAAGAAGAGGTTGAAGCGTTTTTTAAATGTCAGGCTCTTGTCAAACAGCATAATTTAACAATGAATCTTGTTCAATGCAGAATTACCTTTGACAGACGCAAGATAACCTTTTATTATACGGCGCCTGAAAGGGTTGATTTTAGGGCATTGTTAAAGGATTTGACCCAAACTTTTACCCGAGTAAGAATTGACTTACGCCATATCGGGGTTCGGGATGAAACCTCAATATTGGAAGGTGTGGGAATTTGCGGTCAACCGTTCTGTTGTTCAAGTTTTTTGAGAAAATTTGCGACAATTAACGTAAAATTAGCAAAAGATCAAGGTATGCCGATTGCGCCGGGGAAAATTTCAGGTACTTGCGGCAGGCTTTTGTGCTGCTTAACTTATGAATATTCAAATTATATAGAAGCAGCTAAAGGTATGCCTCCTGTAGGGTCATCTGTTATGACAACGGAAGGCTTAGGCAAGGTTTGCTATCTTCAATTTATGAGCGGAAAAGTTGCTGTCAAAATGGAAGACGGTAAGACAAAAGAGTTTGATAAAAATGATATTGAAATGGTTGACGCTGATGTTAATGTAGAAATCGATGTTCCTGCAATCAATAATTACACTGATGAAGACAGTTCAAATATCGATATTAAACAGCTTGAAGATGACAGGAACAGCTCAACGGGTAATATATAACACTTACTTACCCCTTAAAAAGACAGTAGGTTGGGCTTTCAGTCCAACAAAACATAAACCCCCAACCTACTATGTCATTACGAGGAGCATGCGACATGGCAATCTCACTTTTTAAGGGGGAAATAGAAAAAGGCGGCGGATTTTATAATCCGCCGCCTTTTTTATAATTGTTAAATTATTTTTCTTCTATTGTTTCATTTTCTTGAAGATTTTCGTCTTCTTCTTCAATTACTTCTTCATTTACCTCTTCTTCTGAAGTTGTGTCTTCCTGTTCGCTTTCATCATCTTCTGAAGTTTCAGTTTCGGAGTCTTCGTCTTCCTCGTTATCTTCTTCCTCGGCTTTAAGAGCTTCTTCGATTTCTGCTTCATCTTTTGCTCTAATAACAGGAATTGACAACATCAACGCCATTTGGTCGCCTTCTTGGTCGAAGTTTAATTCAAGCGCGTCTTTATCCATTTCAACGTATTTTGAAAGAAGTTCGACAAGTTCACGCCTCATACGCTGCAAAAGTTCAGGTGTAAGGTTTGTCCTATCTTGCATTAAGACTACGCGTAATCTGTTACAAGCAACTTCTTTTGCGTTTTCTTCTTTTGATTCTGTTTGTTTAAACAGACTTAAAACTCTATTACATAATTCTTTTAAAATATTTTCGCTCATCTTACTTCTCCTTACCTATCAGGTTAGAGAAGAATTTCTTAACTTTAGCAAGAACGCTTGTTTCTTCTTCAAGGTTTAAGAAAGGAACTTCTTCGCCCATAATTCTTTGTGCTACGTTACGGTATGCAAGACCTGCCAATGACTTTTCATCATTAACAATCGGTTCGCCTTTGTTTGTTGATGTGATAATGCCCGTATCTTCAGGGATTATACCGATTAAATCTGCCGATAATATTTCGACAACATCTTCAACACTCATCATATCGTTTGATTTGATTAAGTTTGGTCTTACTCTGTTTAGTAAAAGCTTGTAAGACTTAATTTCTTCTTTAGCTTCTAACAGTCCGATAATTCTATCAGCGTCACGAACTGCTGACATCTCAGGTGTTGTTACAACGATTGCTTCTGTAGCCCCTGCAACAGCGTTTTGGAACCCTTGTTCAATACCTGCAGGACAGTCAACTAAAATAAAGTCAAAATCTTTTTTAAGTTTTTCACAAATATCTTTTAATTGTTCTTCTGTTACGGCGGTTTTATCTCTTGTTTGAGCTGCTGCAAGAAGACAAAGGTTAGGATTTTTCTTATCCTTAACAAGTGCTTGTTTTAATTTGCAGCGTTCTTCAACAACATCAACTATTGTGTATACAATTCTGTTTTCCAACCCTAATAAAAGGTCAAGGTTTCTTAATCCCAAATCCGTATCTATCATTACAACCTTATTGCCTGCTCTGGCTAGTGCTGTACCGATATTGGCGTTAGTTGTAGTTTTACCTACTCCGCCTTTTCCGGATGTTATTACTATTACTCTACCAGTCATTTATATTTATCTCCTTAATTTTCGTCGTGAAATTTTTTAATAACGATACTGCCTTTATAAGTGAAAGCTTCCTCAGGAATATATTCGGAAGATTTTTGAATATAAGGCAGGTTAACTGTATCGGGTCTTCTTGCAAAAACTTCTCCAATTCTTATTTGAACTGGGTTAAGTTTTAATGCTCTAATTCTTGCAAAATTGTTGCCGTCTGAACCTGCATGCGCAATTCCGCCCAGGATTCCCCAAACTGTTATATCACCTTTTGCAATAATTTCGGCCCCCGGATTAACATCGCCGATAACAATCAAGTTACCGTCAGATGATATGCTTTGTCCTGAACGTATTGTTTTTCTTAAGTATAGTGTCGGAAGACTTTCGGCTTCATTAGCTTTATCTTCATCACTTTTTTGCACAACTTGTTCTAACGGAACGTCATCGTGGTGTATAACTTCTTTTATTTCTTCTTTTACGGGTTGTTCGCTTTCTTCTCCGAAAATATTATCAAGAGCAGTGGAAGTTTCTTCACTTACTTCTTTTTCCTCAAAACTCGGAGCTTCTACCTCGTTTGTAAATTCTGAAATTTTAATATCAAGTGCTTGTGCAGAATCAAGTGTTTCTGTTGAACTCGTGCTGATAAATGCAAGTTGAGATTCCATAAGTTCAACGTGTGTTTTAATGCTTGTTAATTCTGCCTGTGAAAGGTTAACAGAACCCAGTTTTAAACAAATATGTTTACCTTTAGATTCAGGCATGTCTAAAACTCTTGAAAGCTCATAAATAATTTCAGAAGTCTTTTTAACATTGGCTAAATCAACGATAAAGCCATTTTCAATGTATCCCTTATCCATTTTTCCCTTTCTAAAATACGGCTACAATAGATAAAGTACATTAAACAATAAAAGACTTCAAGAAATTGTTTAAGTTTTGTAATTAAACATTACAAAACAAGGGCGGAGCCTTCGGCTCCGCCGTCATATAATTTGTCTGAAATTTATTAACTATTTTCTTCTTCGTTATTTTCGCTGTTGTCTTGATTTACTTTAATTTTTGATATTTTTTGGGAAATTTCGGTTATTTTTTTGGAAATTTCTTTTGATTTATCATAAATTTCTTGGTTTGTCAGACTTTCATCTTCTAAATCTTTCATCGCTTTTTCTTGTTCTTCCAGTTCTTTAAGAAGCTGTTTGATTGTTGTTTTATCATCATCTGAAACTCCTTCGGTTTCTGCTAAAGAATTAAGCCTTGTTTTTAATGTAGCGATAGTTTGGTTATTTGAGTTAACATTAGTGAGTGCTAAGTTTTCAATAACAGGAGTCCACGCAGCATCAGCTAAAGCGTTAGCATCAATATTTAAGTTAAGCTGAGGTACTGTGCTGCCTCCGACTCCGCCGACATAGAATTGAGCTTGAGCCATCGGATTAAATGTTGTAAAAAACGGTTGTGCATATTCACTGACATTATATACCTGAATGTCTCCGCCGTAGTTTGATATCCCCATTGGCAGACATCCGTAGTACCACATATTTGCCATTCCGACCGGTGAAATTGCCATAATCTTTTCTCCTTAATATCCCCTTGTATATATATAAAGGTATTTTTTATATAAAAATTGCATATTTGTTATGTGGCATTTTACAAAACTTAATAATCTTAACGGATTGATTAATAATAATCTCTATGTTTATTATATAAATATAAGTATAGAGTAGAAGGTTAGAAAGAATGTTTAACGAAACAAAAACACACGAGATTACAGTCGACGTTGTTATTCTTACGATTAAGAACAATAGTCTTCAGGTATTGCTTGTTAAGCGTACAAATGAACCGTTTAACGGTAAGTGGGCAATCCCGGGAGGTTATGTAAGGTTATCAGAAAACTTAGATGAAGCAGCATTAAGAGTTTTGAAAGAAAAAACTGCGGTTGATAGCATTTATTTGGAACAGCTTTATACATTCGGTGATCCGCTTCGTCACCCAAATGCCCGTGTAATTACTTGTGCGTATTTTGCATTGGTTCGTTCAGAAGACATTAAAATCGTTTCAACTCCTGAAATCGGCTGGCATAAAGTTAGTGATTTACCGGCTTTGGCGTTTGACCACAAAGAAATTATTCAATACTCATTAAAAAGAACTCGTGAACGTTTGGAAATTTGTCCGGTTGCTTATCAACTGCTTCCTGAAAAATTCACTTTGACTGAGATGCAGAAATCTTACGAACTTATTATGACTAAGAAGCTTGATAAGAGAAACTTTAGGAAAAAAGCTCTTTCAACTGACGGTTTGATTGAACTTGAAGAGTATACAAAATCATCTTCAAAAAGACCTGCAAGACTTTATACTTTTGAAAATATTGAGCTTAATTCAAAACGTGCACATTTTATTAAAAAGGAGAAAGTTAAATAATGGCTAATATATTATGGGCAGTAGAAACCGTATCAGCGATTTTATTGATTATTTTAATATTGCTTCATTCACCAAAAGGTGACGGAATTGGTGCAATCGGCGGAGCATCTCATGTTTTTGCTTCTCAAAAAAGTGCGGAAAAAGGCTTGAATAAATTAACAGGTATTATTTGTGCAATATTTATTCTTTGTACTTTTTTAATCGGTTTTGGAATTGTAAAATAGGTTTTGTAAATGATTTGCGAAACATTTAGTCGTAACAAATTATTCTGGGGAGAAGATAATCAAAAACTTCTGTCATCAAAAAATGTTGCGGTATTTGGTTTGGGCGGAGTCGGAGGATTTTGTGCCGAGGCTTTAGTCAGAGCAGGAGTCGGAAATCTTACAATAGTTGATTTTGACAGAGTTTCAGAATCTAATATTAATCGCCAGATTATTGCGCTTCAATCTACTGTAGGACAAAAAAAGACCACTCTTTTTGAAGCACGCTTAAAAGATATTAATCCTAATGTGAATTTAAAAATTATTGATGATTTTTATAATCAGGAAGAGCTTGTTATTGATTTTTCTTGTGAGGAATATGATTACGTTGCGGATGCGATAGATACAATGCGTTCAAAAATTCATTTATTAGAATCGTGTTATAAAAACAATATTCCGATAATAAGTTCAATGGGCGCGGGAAACAGGCTTGATCCGACACAGCTTTATATATCGGATTTAAAAGATATTGAAAATAAAAATGCTCCGTTTGTGTCAAATGTTATTTATCAACTGAAAAAACTTGGAATAACGGAGGGGATAACCTTTGTTACAAGTCGTGAAAAGCCCTTTGTACAAGAAAAAATAACCGAAAATGAAAAAATTATAACAAATAACGGGCTTGATATAGAATTTAATAAAATTACACCTGCTTCAACTCCGTTTGTAGCGTCAGTTGCGGGAATTTTTATGGCATCATATATTGTAAAAAGTTTTTTAAAGGAATTTAAGTAATGAATATATTAGTAACAGGAGCTTCAAAAGGAATAGGCAATGTAATTGCGCATGAGTTAAAATCCTGCGGGAAGGTTTTTGTTACCTCAAGAAATGAAGAAGCTCTAAAGGCTTTAGATTGCAGCGGATATTTTGTTTGTGACCTGGCAAATAAGGTTGATTTGGTTCGCCTTGGAGATTTTATTGAAGAAAATAATATTGATGTTTTAATAAATAATGCAGGTGAATATATTTATTCTGCGGTTGATGATAATAAAATTGAAGATTTAGAGCATATTTTGGCTGTTAATTTGAAAGCCCCGATATATTTAACAGGTCGTGCGGTTGGTTATATGAAAAATAAAAAATGGGGTCGGGTTGTTAATATCGGTTCAATATCAGGTGTTATGGGAGAGGCTTGTGCTTCAATGTATTCATCTTCAAAAGCAGGACTGGTCGGGTTTTCTAAGGCTGCGGGATTAGAGCTTGCGCAAGTTGGAATAACTGTTAATACGATAAACCCCGGGTGGGTAGATACGGAGCTTGGTAAATCTTCGATTGATGAAAGTGAATTTACGCAGGAAGAAATTATTGAATGTATTCCCCAACGTAGATTTGTTGCTCCGCAGGAAGTTGCGGGACTTGTTAAATATTTAATAAGTGAAGAGGCAAAGGGTTTAACAGGACAATCAATAAATCTTTGCGCAGGATTAAGTGTGGGCATATAGATTTATATAAGAGAATAAGATTAAATATTACACTATAGTTAAATTTTGAGAAAGTTAATTCTTTAAGATTCTCACTCTGGTGGGACATCAAATTACCAAAAATATATTTATGCTATATAGTCAGTAGAAGTTGTAGGTAATACATTTCAAATTCTTTTCCCTTTACATAATGTAAAAGAATTTTGAAAAAATCAATTTTTGTGTTATTATTGACCTACAAAAGAGAATTATACTTTTAATAAGGGGAAAAATATGATTTCAGTAAACGATTTTAAAACAGGTTTAACAGTTGAGTTAGATAACGGATTATGGTCAGTTGTCGAATTTTTGCACGTTAAGCCGGGTAAAGGTGCTGCATTTGTCAGATCTAAATTAAAAAACGTTATCACAGGTCAGGTTGTTGAAAAAACTTTCAGAGCAGGTGAAAAGGTTGCAAAAGCTACTTTAGACAGGCGTGAAATGCAATACTTATATAAAGAAGGTTCATCTTTTGTTATGATGGATAACGAAAGCTACGATCAAATGCACGTAGAAGAAGCTCAAATCGGAAGCGGTGTTAAATACTTAAAAGAAAATATGAATGTAATGATTTTACTTCACGAAGGCAGAATTATTGGTGTTGATATCCCTGCTCACGTTGAGTTAGAAGTAGTTGATACTCCGCCTGCCGAAAAAGGTAACACTGCTCAAGGCGGTACAAAACCTGCAACATTAGAAACAGGTGCAGTTGTTCAGGTTCCGTTCTTTGTTGCAAACGGCGATGTGATAAGAGTTGATACCAGAACTAACGAATACTTAGACAGATGTTAATAAAAAGGATATAGATATGAAATTTGAAACAGATTATATAGAAAAGTTAGCAAAAGTTTTATCAGAAACAGGCTTAACCGAAATATCATTGGAAGACGGTGAACAAGCAATTACATTGAGAAAAGATGTTATTGTAACTTCAGCTCCTCAAGCTGTTGTTGCAGCTCCTGCTCCTGTAGCTGCTCCTGTTCAATCAGCACCTGCGGCTCAAACAGAATCTGCTGCACCTGCTAAAAAAGGTACTCCGATTACCTCTCCAATGGTTGGAACTTTCTACAAATCACCATCTCCTGATGCTGAGCCGTTCGTATCAGTCGGTAAATCAGTAGCTAAAGGTGATGTTGTTTGTATCGTTGAAGCTATGAAGATGATGAACGAAATTGAATCAGAATTATCAGGTAAGATTGTTGAAATATGTGTTGAAGACGGACAACCTGTAGAATTTGGGCAAGTTCTGATGTATATCGAGTAAAAATTTATGGTTAAAGAAGTGAACGGGTCTTCTGTTCACTTCTTAATTTTTGATAAGGGATGTTTGAAAATGTTTAGAAAAGTTTTAATCGCAAATAGAGGTGAAATCGCCGTTAGAATTATAAGAGCTTGTAGAGAGTTAGGGATTCCTACAGTTGCAATTTATTCTCAAGCCGATGCAAATTCATTGCATGTGAGATTAGCAACAGAAGCTTACTGTATCGGACCTGCAAAAAGTTCGGACAGTTATCTGAGTATTCCGGCTATTATGTCCGCGGCTATGGTTTCAGGGGCTGATGCTATTCACCCGGGATATGGATTTATGTCAGAACGTGCTGATTTTGCAGAAATTTGCGAGCAACAGGGTATCAAGTTTATCGGACCGTCGTCTGATGCGATGCGTAAAATGGGTGATAAAGCTACTGCCCGCAGGACAATGATTGAAAATGATGTTCCTGTTACTCCCGGAACAGGTATTGTTCATAGTGTGGAAGAAGTACAAGAATTTGGAAACCGCGTCGGGTATCCGATAATTTTAAAAGCAACAGCAGGCGGCGGCGGCAAAGGTATGAGAGTTTGCCGCAATGATGAAGATGTTCAGCTTAATATGGAACTTTGTCAGGCTGAAGCTAAGAATTTCTTTGGTAATCCTGATGTTTATGCCGAAAAATTCCTTGAAAATCCTCGTCATATTGAGGTTCAAATCTTAGGTGACAGTTTTGGTAATGTTGTTCACTTAGGTGAAAGGGATTGCTCAATTCAGCGTCGTCATCAAAAATTGTTAGAAGAAGCTCCTTCTCCTGCAATCAGTGAAGAAACAAGAGCTGAAATGGGTGCAGCGGCGGTTCGTGCGGCTAAAGCTATTAACTATGAAGGTGCGGGAACTTGCGAATTTCTACTTGACCATGACGGTAAATGGTATTTTATGGAAATGAATACCCGTATTCAAGTTGAACATTGTGTAACAGAAATGATTTCTCAAGTAGATTTGGTTCGAGAACAAATACTTGTTGCGTCAGGTGAAAAGTTAAGCTACACTCAAGATGATATTAAGCTTTACGGTCATGCTATTGAATGCCGTATTAATGCTGAAAATCCTGCCAAAAACTTTATGCCAAATCCTGGTACAATTTCAGGTTATTTGGCTCCGGGCGGTTTTGGGGTTAGAGTTGATTCTCACGTTTACCAGGATTATGAAATTCCGCCATATTACGATTCAATGATAGGTAAATTGATTTGCTGGGGTAGAACAAGAAACGAAGCTCGTAGAAGAATGTACCGTGCGTTGAAAGAATATGTTGTAACCGGTGTTGAAACAACTATTCCGTTCCACCAGGCAATTATTGAAGATGAAGTCTTTATGAGCGGTAAGTTTAATACGGGATTTATAGACGAATTCTACAAGCGTAAAGGTTTGGAAGAATAATAAAAAAAGTAGGTTGGGCTTTCAGCCCAACATTCTGTTATATAATACTAATTCGACAATAATAATATATTATAATTTCTTTATGAATTACAAAAGTTAATAGAATGTAGGTTGGGGTTTCTACCCCAACTTTTCTATTATATACTATATGTATGAATTATAAGCGTGTATTTATTCAAAATAGTTGTGTTCATTTGATAATTGTTGCATATAATCGAAAGCCGATATTTATAGATAATATTGACTTACTCCAAAAAGCTATTGATAATGCAATGCAATATTTTCAATTTGAAATTGTTGCTTTTTGTATTTTGCCTGACCATATTCATATTATTATAAAACCTACAGATATTTATGAATATCCAAAAATAATTACTTCTATAAAATATTACTTTTCAAAAAATTTTAATGTTGGGGTAGAAACCCCAACCTACAAATATTTGAATAATGACGAAAAAGGCTGGGTAGAAACTCCAACCTACAAATATTTGAATAATGACGAAAAAGGCTGGGTAGAAACTCCAACTTGCAAATATTTGAATAATGACGAAAAAGGTGGGGTAGAAACTTTAACCTACGGATATTTAAATAAAGGTGAAAAGGGTGTTTTTCAAAGAAGATATTATGAACATACCATAATCTCAGAAGAAGATTTAAATATCCATGTTGATTATATACACTATAATCCTATAAAACACGGTTATGTAAAATGCGCAAAAGATTGGGAATATTCATCCTTTAAGGAATATGTTAAGAATGGATTTTATGATGAAAATTGGTGCAATTTTGAAGATAAGAATAAGATTAAGGATTTAAACTATGAATAACAATCATTATAACGATGCGGTTAAATTATTGACATCTGTCGGAAAATTTCATATATGCCTTGGTTTAGAGCGAATGGAGCAGGTTTTGGAGCTTTTAGGTAATCCGCAAGATAAACTTAATTGTATCCATGTTGCAGGAACAAACGGCAAAGGTTCTGTTTGTTCAATATTGGCTTCAATTTTGGCAGAATCGGGTAAAAAAGTCGGGCTTTATACTTCTCCGCATATTTTTAAGTATACTGAGCGGATTAAAATACTTTTACCCCCTCTCCCCCTAAAGGTGGCGAGGGAACAGGCTTGTATCTCGGATGAAGTCTTTGCGCGTTATGTGTTTGAGATTTCAAATCTTGCCGATAAAAACGGGATTGATTTAACAGAGTTTGAGATTCTTACTGCTGTTATGTTCAAGTATTTTGCGGATAACAGTGTTGATGTTGTTGTGTTAGAAACGGGTCTTGGCGGAAGGTTTGATGCTACAAATGTTATTAAGCGCAATCTTTGTTCAATAATTACTCATGTCGATTTTGATCATACTGAGCGTTTAGGGAATACGCTTGATAAAATTGCTTACGAAAAGGCGGGTATAATAAAACCGAATTGTCCTTGTATTGTGTTTGAAGGTCGTGAAGTTTATTATGATGTAGCAAATGATGTCGGGGCAGCGCTTATTGTTATATCTCCTGTTGCAGATGTTAAGTATCTTGCGTTACACGGAGTTTACCAGCAGGAAAACTTATCGCTTGCGCTTGCTGCAATAAAAACTGTTTTTTCTGATATTTCACAAGAAGTTATTGATGAAGGTTTGAGGAAGGTCAAACATCCTTGCAGATTTCAATATATTAGAGAAAAAAATCTTATAATAGACGGTGCGCATAATCCAAACGGAATAGAAGCGTTAAAAACAAGTTTAGATGAGTGTTTCCCAAATATTAAGCGCAGGTTTATTTTTGGGTGCTTGAAAAATAAAGATTATAAAAAAATGCTTGGATTATTGTTCAAGGAAGATGATGAGATTTATTTTTATCATTTTTCTCATGCTAATTCTTGCGATTTTGAAACTTTACAGGCGGCTTGTTCGGTTGAATCTAAGGAGCTTACTTCTGATACCAAAATCGATTTCAATGACGGTCATTTAAATATTATCTGCGGGTCGTTTTATATGATATCAGAGTTTGCACAAAAGTTTGATATTTTAAGAAATATTTAGCATAAAACTTGCAAATTAAAGTTTTTCATAATATTATAAAACCAGCCGAAAGTTATAGGCTTTGGTATGCCTGTAATTTTTTAGTTACTACTTTAAACAAAAAGGAGAAGAAAATGCCAAAATTAAAAACTCACAGATCAGCTGCAAAACGTTACAAAGTAACAGCAACTGGTAAAATTATGAAAAGACAAGCAGGTATAGGCCACTTGCTCCAACACAAATCAGCATCAAGAAAACGCAGAATTTTCAAGATGGTTGAGGTTTCTGAGTCACATACAGCATTGGTATCTAAAGAGTTACCATACAAGAAGTATTCAAGATAGGAGCATAAAAAATGAGAATTAAACGTGGTAATGCAGGTGTTAAAAGACACAAGAAAATATTAAAACTTGCTAAAGGTTTTATCGGTGCAAGAAGCAGAATTTTTAAAGTTGCAAATATTGCAGTAATGAAAGCGTTGAAATACGCATACAGAGACAGACGTACTACAAAACGTAATATGAGAAGATTATGGATTGTAAGAATCAACGCTGCTGTTAGAGAACGCGGTATGAGTTATTCAAGATTTGTTAATGCTTGTAAAAAAGCTAACATTGTTGTTAACAGAAAAATGCTTGCTGACTTAGCAGTAAAAGATCCTGAAGCATTTAACGTAATTTTTGAAACTATTTCTAAATAGTTTTTGAAGTTTAAAAAAAGGGGTGACTTTCTTTGAAAGCCGCCCCCTTTTTTGTATAATTATTTTTTAATGTCCTCGGTATAGTCTTGAGAAATAATCATCACGAGTTGCTGCAAAAAATGCGCAAGTTGAGCCGTTTTCGTTGGTGTTGCCGTTATCTGAACAAAGACTTTGCGGGTTAGTGCTATATGCAGCAGTTGTACCGGGAGCGCCCAGTGGTAAAATCCCGTCATTTGTCAATTCAAATGTGAATAAATCCCATCCCCAGCGGTTTGGCAGTTTGTTTTTACCGTTAATATCTATAGATACCCAAACATAACCGTTTGCCGGGTTTTCAATAGCAAACAGCATCCCGTTATTTATAACAAATGCCCCGTCATCAAATCTGTTCATATTTATAGCTCTGTTGTTAAAAGATTTGTAATTATCGCCTTCTTGTTTTTTCCCCCCGTATGATATACAAACACTGTCGTTTTTTTCAGAGTTGAAATCACCGCAATCGGTTGCTACTCTTTGATATTGTTTAAGTACCGGATATAATGACTGACTGGCAGCATAGGAAGCCGGTTTTATTGAAATATTATCCGCGTCCATATCTGCAAAGGCTTTTGTTAACAGTGCATAAGCTGTATTAAATTGAGCTTTTGCTGTTGCAGCTTTGTTTCCTGCGATAAGGTTTGGTAGTACTAATGCTGATACAACTCCGATAACACTTAATGCAATCAGAATTTCACTTAGGGTAAACCCTTTTAATCTTTTTAACATATAAATCTATCCTCGTAATATTCCTTTTTTATTATAACATATTTTTACGTACTGCTCAAGTCGGTAAGATATGTTGAGTTTGAAAATATTCACTCCCCCCCCTGGCAAAAAATTTTTTTACGGGTTTTATATAGAGTGTATAAACTTTCAAGGAGTAAAAATATATGTCAATGGAAATCTCACCTTACGGACAATCTCAAGATAAAATAAAGGTTCTGGGCACAGGAACAGTCGGTGCTGTTGCAGGAATGAGTGCTTATTATCTGCCGGTGAGAAAAGACAGGTTTGTACGAAATGCTTATGATATTATGAAAGAGCAATCTGAAGAAAAGATTTTAAAGTTTAACGAAGCCGCTTTAAACTTATCAGGCGGCGGAAGATTAAAGCCTGAGCAAAGATTGTTTTTATCGCAAGAAGGTGTTACCGAAACTTTTGATGCAGTTAATACCAAAGTTAATGATTTGAAACGAATTATTATTGACAGCGATTACATTAAAACAGTAAAAGAAGATTTAGCTAATAATTTTGCTAATTTTAAAAAGTCGGAAGCCCTAAGAGATTTTGTTGCGTCAAAAGCGTTCCAAAAGATACGCTGGACCAATTTTGCATGGGGCGCAGGAATAGGCTTTGTGTTAGCTTCAGTGTTGGGTGCTAAAGTTTTATCTGTTCCTCAAAAAACTGTTGAGCAAGCTTAATTTATTGACTTGATTTCATTTTGTAACCTGTAACAATACCTTTTTTAGCGTTAGCCCAAGCTTTTTGTACAAGTTTTACATTGGCTCTTAAGCTTTTTTTCTTCTTCATGGCTTTTAGTGCTTTTTGATATCGCGGTTCAAAAGCTTTAATTGCGGCTTTTCGCTTACTTGGCGGTAAGTCTTTTAAGCCTGAAATGAATCTGTAAATGTTACGTTCCAATAAGCTTGCTACTCCGCTTTGTCGGTATGTATTACATAAGGCGGATGCATAGTGACCGTCTTGTAAATTCTTTTTAATCTTTTTTGTATATTTATTCCAATGCGGGTTTTTAAATCCGTCCCAGATACCTTTATTATAAGTTATATCTAAGATTGCGCTTTTGACTGAATCAGGTGTTTTTTGCCAATTTTTCTTACCCATATAAGCTATGGTCATAGCTTCATGTTTTAGAATATCTTCTGCTAAGATTTCGTATGCTTTTTCTTTTGTAATAGTAATTTTTTTGCCCGGAGCATAAGAAAGAGGTTTTCCGTCAACTCTTCCCGTATGTCCAAAACCTATGGTTGGTGTTCCTTTGCCTTTACTAGGAATGCAATCGTCATAGGTCGTTAAATCAGGTACTCCTGGTTTTCTTGTTTCAACAATGGTTAATAAATCTTTTAGATAGTTTTCAGACACTCCTGTAATTTTTGCTACATCTGCCAAATTTTTACAAGAACCTTTTTTTACTTTATATCTTGCAGGTATTGTAATTTTTGTTCCCGGTTTAAAATTACATTTAATATTTGCAAGGTCTGATTTTGAATAGGTTACTTTATAATCCCTGCCTTCTTTTAACTGAGGGTTCGCGGCAATGATTTGATAGGTATCAACTTCATATTTTCTTGCCAGATCTACAATACTTTCTCCTGCTTTTGTTGTGTGTGTGAAAGCTTTTTCGGTTATAATATTCGGATTAGAAAATAATCCGTTGCCGCTTTCTTTTCCTGATGAAGCAGAAGGCGCTGTTTCGTCGGTTTTGTCTTTTGGTGTTATGTTACTGAATTGAAAAGCTATAACACTGCTTGTTTTTGCGTTCCCGTTTGTAATATAAGCAGAAAATTTGTTTTCTGTTGAAAATAATTTTGTGTTTTTTACTTTGTATGTGTTTGATAAAAATTCATGTAAGTCTTTTGCGAGTTTATTGTTTTTAAATTTATTCATCGCGCTTTTAATATCCGCGATACTCAGTGTCCATTTGTTGCCTAAGCCTTCATCAGTATTGTTTGCAACAGCTTTGAAAGTTGCAAATTGGTAATTTGTCATTGATATACGTTCTGAAGTTGTTGTTCTGTAAGTTGTTTTATTGAAAATGCTTATTTCCCCGTTGGCGTTGATGCTATAGCGTTTATTTCCTGCATCAAACGAACAGCCCTTTTCCATTTTTATGGTTCGAATTTTCCCCGAAATTTCAACTTTGACGTTTACAAAATCAGTATTACTCATTTTTATATTCCCCTATAATATCCCCTATATTTTTATAAAAAATTTTTGATTGTGTAATTATTGCTGTTTATATATTATTTAATTAACATATTGTTACATTTCTTTATGCTATAATAATCCTGTTATGTCAGAACAAGGGATAAAATATTACGTAAAAGAATTACTGACAATTGCTGCCCCGATTATTATGGGAAACTTAGGTTTCATTCTTATTGGTATCGGGGATGTAGTGATTGCGGGAAGACATTCAACTGATACATTTGCGGCAATCAGTATTGCTACGGCTATTATAAATTGTATAATGACCTTTGGAATTGGTTTGATTGGCGGAATTTCACCTTTATTGTCAAATTATCGCGGTGAAAAACGTGCTGTTAAAAAATATTTTTACCCGTCTATAAGGTTTTCAATGATTTTGGCTGTAATTATGTGTATTCTTTGTCTTGCGGTAATTCCTGTTATTCCGATGTTGGGTTTTGAACAAAAATTGGTTCCGCATATTCAGGATTATATATTTATAACCGCGTTTTCAACGTTCGGGGCATATTTACACATGTGCCTGAAAGAGTATTTGCAAGCCTTTGAAATCGTGATGTTTCCGAATCTGGTTACTATATTTTGTGTATTTTTGAATATTTTATTAAACTGGATTTTTGTATTCGGGGTAGGACTCATTCCGTCTATGGGTGTTATAGGGCTTGCTGTTGCAAGTTTTATTGTAAGATATTTTATGGCATTTGCTTTGCTTATTTATTGCTATATGAATATGAGATTTAAGAATTACCATGAAAAAGGTTATTATAAGGCTTTATTAAGTATCGGAATGCCGATTTCTTTAGCTGTGCTGGTTGAATTTGTGGCATTTAATTCTGTCGCAATCTTTATGGGCAGAGTATCGGGCGTGTATGCTGCTGCGCAAAATTTGGTTTGCTCATTAACCACAATTCCGTTTATGGTAACTTTTGCAGTATCTAATGCGATTGCTGTTAAGGTCGGATTTGCAAACGGTGCGGGGCAGGTTGAAGATTTAAAAAAATATTCGCTTGTCGGAACGGTTATGGCTGTCGGGTTTATGATGTGCAGCGCACTTATATTTTGTTCATTCCCAAGAGTTATTGTAGGGGTTTTTACGGTTGACGAAGTTTTATTTAAAATTGCGGTTCCTGTTGTATATGTTCTTTCTGTGTTTCAGGTGTTTGACGGCTTGCAGGTCACGTTATCGGGAATTTGCAAGGGGGTAAAACAAACGGATATCGTTTTATTGGCTAATTTCCTTGCTTATTGGTGTGTGTCAATTCCTGTCGGGTATACTTTAGCATTTAAGTATAATTTGAAACTAATCGGTTTTTGGATTGGTTTGTGCTTGTCTGCTGTTGTTTTATGTTCAATTATGATATTCAAACTGAAAATATTCTATGACAGACAATACAAAAACAAGAACTTAGCTTAAGTTCTTGCTGTAATTTCGGGGATTTGTATATAATAAGTTTTACATTTTACTTATAAAACAAAGAATAAAAGTGTGAACATGAAACCTAAAGATGCAGCACTGAATAAAAACCAGGTATGCATAACAGGGTGTTGGTAAGACCAGATTTCTTTAATTGTGCTGGTTGCATTGTTTAGGGTTTGCATGTTTTATTCTCCAAATAAACTCGTGTGTTTTTCTATATATTCTATTTTCCACATTTAAATCAAAACAACATCACCTGTTTGGTTGATTATTAATTTAGTTTATTTTATTATTGACTTATGCGAAATGTTGAATTATTGATGCCTGCGGGCAATTTGGAAAAGTTAAAATATGCCGTAAAATACGGTGCTGATGCAGTGTACCTTGGCGTTGTGGATTTTAGTTTAAGGGCGATGAGAAAAGGTGAAATTATTACTTTGGAAAACCTTAAACGAGCTGTTGATTTAGCGCATGAACTTGGTGCAAAGGCTTATATGACGCTAAATATTTTTGCGTTTAACAGTGATATAAAGCATCTTGAAGGGTACATGGAAATAATAAAAGATGCTAATCCTGATGCAATATTAGTCAGTGATTTTGGAATTTTGCGCTTGTTGAGAAAATATATGCCTGATACTGAAATCCATGTCAGTACACAAACAAATATTTTAAATTACGAATGCGTAAAATTTTGGCAGGATATGGGAGCTACTCGTGTTGTTTTGGCGCGCGAACTTTCAATTCCAGAAATTGCAGAGATTAAACGTCAGGTTCCCGATATGGAAGTTGAATGTTTTATACATGGTTCTCAGTGTGTGTCATTTTCAGGAAGATGTTTGTTAAGTGATTATTTTACAAACGGAGAAAGAAAGGCAAATTCCGGGAACTGTTCTCAACCTTGCCGCTGGAGTTACAAGCTTGTGGAAGAAACCCGTCCGGGGCAGTATTATGAAATAAATCAAGACGAAAGAGGTTCGCATATTTTGAGTCCGAAGGATTTATGCCTTGTAAAACATTTAAAAGACATGATTGATGCCGGGGTGGATTCATTCAAGGTTGAAGGACGTACAAAGAGTTTGTATTATGTTTCTGCTGTTGCAAAGACTTATAGAAACGCGATTGATGAGATTTTAAAAAATCCTGATGCTGATATGGAAAAATATTTCATTGAACTTAAAAAAGTCGGTAATCGCGGTTATACAACAGGTTTTGCACTTGGCGATAATAACTGTGACAGCTACAGCTATGATATTTCAAAAGGGTTGGCGGGTGCTGATTTCCTTTTTGAGTTCCATGATAAAAAAGTTGATTTTGAAAGCGGAGATAATTTATATTTTGTAAAAGTTAAAAACAAAGTTCTTTTAGGGGATGAGGTTGAAATTATCACTCCAAGCGAACAGTTTATAACAAAAATTACGGGAATTATTGACGAAAAAGGCGAGGTTCAGGATTTGGCAAACACAAATGCCGATGTTTATTTAAAGTTTGAAAAAGAACCTGTAGAGTTTGATGTTGCAATTGCAAGAACTGTGGGAGTGAAAGAACATGTTTCTTAAGCCTGATTATAACTTAAAAAGAATTTTTGATATTGATTTAGCCGAGTTGAAAAATAATGGTATAAAAGCTATGCTTTTTGATTTAGATAGTACACTTATGGCGTCAAAATCGGGCGTTTATTCACCGGAAATTGTTGAATGGCTAAATATTGTTCGTAAATATTTTTTCATTGCGGTTGTGTCTAACAATAAAAACCCTGATTATATTAAAAAAGTTGAAGAAATTTCGGATTTTCCGCTGTTATTTAATGCTTGTAAGCCAAAGACGGCTTGTGTTCGCAAATTTTTAAATGAACATGGTTTAAATGAAAAAGAATGTGTCTTGGTTGGTGACAGACCTTTAACAGATGTCTTATGCGGTAAAAACCTTGGCTGTAAGACAATTCTTGTGGATTCAATAACTGCTGACACAGAAGCTTGGATTGTTCGATTTGTAAGAGCTTTGGAAAGATTAACAATTCGTCCTTAGATTTACATCAATGGATTGAACTTTTTGCCTTGTGGTAAACTGTTACAAAATATTAAACAAATCAAATGCTTATTATATCTGTTGTTTAGGCTAATTTATGTTAATATTTACCCTCCGGTTTGCTTTTTTGCCTTAATTTGAAGATTATGTTATGATTATGTATGGATTATCAGTTATTAAAATTACATTAAATGACTGATACTTAAACATAAGAGCTTTAATATAATGTTAATATAACAAGACTTAACAGATGGGAAAAGACATGGGTAGTGATTACTATAGTATGGAAAAATTAACGAACAGAGAATCAAAGCTTGGGGGCTTAAAAGCGATTTTAGTCGTACTTTGTGCAGTTTTTGTCGTATGTGCTATAACTGCGGGATGCGCGAAAAAGGAAGAAGAAGTTGCTCAAGAGCCAACTCCGGCACCTGTTGAAACCACTCAAGCCGAGGTAAAGGTTCCTGAGGAAACATCAGTTGACTTAGATGTGGATTCAAATCAGGCAAGTAAAATGATTTCTTATGATGTAACTTCTATCGGAAGAGCCGATCCGTTTATGCCTTCAGGGGAAATAGAAGCTTTTGAATATGCTAAAAGATCTGCTTACGCGGAAGCTAATGCGTACAATTCTAAAATTGCCCAGATTGAGAAACTGAAAAATGTATCATACAGAGAAGCTGATGACATAAGTCCTTATAGCTTTAATCTTCCTGTGCCGCCAACATCTTTGGCGTCATCAGAAGCAGCAGCAGCCAAGATTACAAGAACAAAAGTTGTAGGTATTATGTATAATAAAACAAGTCCGTCTGCGATTATAAATGTTGATGATAAAGATTATCTTGTTAGACAAGGTGATAAAATTATCGGTCAGGAATATAAAGTTATGGAAATTAATCCTTCGTGGATTACGGTCAATATGGGATCAAATGTTTATTCTGCAAGTATTGGGGAATTATTCTCAAAAGCAGATTTGGATAAATCCCAAAATGACTTGTATAATTTAAGAAACAGATTTGGTGGTAGAAAAGGTTAATAAAAAGAAGAACAATAAGCAGGAGCAGATATGAAAAATAAAATTAGAGAAAAGTTAATTGCAGGTGTTATGTTATCCGCATTCGTGATAACAAACTCTTTAACTGCAGCAATTGCGATGGAAGATTATTCTAACGGTTATGATGCACCGACGTTAAGAACGGGTGAATCTGTATCTGTCGGGTTACATGTTGATGAAGATATTCCAAATGCAGATTCTGTTGTAAACTTAAGTTTAAGAGATGCTGATGTTAAGCAGGTCTTAAGAATGTTTGCTGATCAGGCAGGTATGAATATTATCTTTACGCCTGAGGTTGAAGGTCAAATCACTATGGATTTGGTTGATATTCCTTTAAAAGAAGCCTTAGCTTTAGTTATTAAAACAAATAAATTGTATTACGATATCAAAGCTAATACGTTAGTTATTTCAACAGAAGAAAATGCTTTATCTTTAGTTGATCGTAATCAGAATATGACAGTTATTCCTGTTAAATATGTTAATGCTGTAGCGATTTCTTCATTCTTAAATAAGAGTATCTTTTCTCCAAAAGGTAAAGGTGCGGTAAGACCGGGTATGTCAAAAGGTTTTATTGTTGCAACTAACCCTGCTACAAATGAGCTTATTGTTACAGGTACTGATAAAGATTTAGCGTTGGTTAGAAGAGTTGTTGAACAATTTGATAAAAAACCGACACTTACAACTTTTAAAGTAAATCACACCACTCCTGCAGAAATGTCAAACCTGATTTGTTCATCATTGTTCCCGTCAATGAGTGTGCTAGATCCTGATGATTCATCTTCAGGCGGTGCAGCAGGTGTTCCTACAGGTTTTGCATCTGATGACAGTTCAGGCGGTAGTGATGGCGGCGGAGCTTCAGCAGGTATTGCTGTTGGTGGCGGTAAATTAGCTTGTGCCCTATCTTGGCAGCAAAAAACAGAAGAAACTACAGGAGATGAAGAAACATTCTCTCTAAGCAGTTTACCTTTATTGAACCTTTCAGTATCATACTTCCCGACATTGGGAACAATCCAGGTTCTAGGAGGTTCTGATTCTCAAATTGAAATGATTAGAGATTATATTGCAGCTAACGATAAGAAAGCTCCTCAAGCATTTTTAGAAATTCAAATTATTACATTATCTGAATCAGGTAGTAAAACATTTGATAATACTTGGACTTATATGAGTAAAAACTTCTCATTTAATGCAAGTAAAGGTACAGGTTTTTCTACTCAAAACCCTATATTCCTTTCTGGAAAAGGTTATTATTCTTATGATAAAGAAAGTTGGGATCCAGAGACAAATAGTTACGAAACAAATGGTTGGGTAGGTAAGAATACTGCCGGAAGTCCGGCTTATCAGTCTTCTCACTTACATTATGCAGTAAATTACCTGGTTGAAAACAACAAAGGTCGTGTACTTGCAAACCCGAAAGTTCTTTTAACAAGCGGTCAGACTTCAGTTATCGATTTAACATCTGATTATATTTCAAAGATAACTACTCAATATTTGGATAACTCATCAGCAGCCGGTTCATCTCAGGTTCAGCGTGATGTGGAAGTTTCTGATGATAACGGTATTAAAGTTACGGTTACTCCGTTTATTAGTCCTGACGGTTATGTAACATTGGATATTGCTCCAAATTATAAAACTATTAAAGAAACCGTTTATTCTCAAGGTGAAACTGACCAACAAGATTTGCTTGCAACATTGCTTCAAAGAAGTGACTTAAATCTTAAAGGTATTCGTATCAAAGATGGTGAAACAATGGTTATCGGCGGTATGATTCAGGAAACTGAAACTAAGTCTGTCAGCAAAATTCCTTTCTTAGGTGATTTACCTGTAATCGGTATGTTCTTCAGAAGTACACAAACACAAAAAGGTAAAGAAGAAATGGTTGTTATGATTACGCCGCAAATTGTTGTTGATACCGAAGATGCGGTAGCAGACGATAATATGCTGTAATATCAGACTAAAATAAGAAGAGAAAAGTTTAAGATCATAAATGAACGCACTAATATTAAGATTAAAAAATAGTATTGATAAAAAAATACTCGATAGTATTGATAAAAATCTAATGGGACAACATAGTTTTGTCCCAATTAGTGTCAAAGATAATTTTCTTTTCGTAGCTGTCGGTAAAAATTCAAATAAAGATGAAATTAATAATATTTTAAAGAAAACTTTTTCATATTCAATTAAGTTCATGCTTGTTGGAGATGATGATTTAAAAGAGTTGTTGGCATCTTTATTACCGCAATCAAGTCTTCCTAAAGAAACGGTATCAGCTGATACAAAGGCTCAAGACGCTCAATCAGGCGAAAAAGTCGTTGGGAAACTTGGTGAAATCCTTATCAAAAAAGGCTTGGTTTCAGAAGTTGATTTGATGAAAGCGTTAGCCGCCGCTAAACGAAGCGGAACTCCTATCGGTTCTCAACTTTTTGAAATGGGCTTGATTTCTTTAGACGATTTAAAGTCTGTTCTTCATGATCAGTCAGGTTATGATTTGGTAACTGCAAATCAATTGGTTGATCAGAAGAAGTATGTAAATATTTTGCCTGAAGATTTTATTCGTGCAAATTCTGTTATTCCGATTTCATCTGACGGTAAAACTCTTGTTTTGGGGGTTGTTAAACCTATAAAAATGGATGTTTTAAAAGAAATCATCTATTTAACAGGTTTAAGTCCTAAGCAGTTATTGATGACTCACTATGAGTTTCAAAACTCTTTAAATACTTTCTTCTCAGCTCAGAGAAAGCAAACAGAAGAAATTATTGAACAAATTAAAACCGAAACAATAGATTCAGAAGAAGAAGCTACTCTTTGGGAACAGGTTGACGCGGAGCTTCAGGATTCAACAGGTTCGGTTGCAAAATTTGTTAACCAAATCATTACAAACGGTATTGATAATAGGGTTTCCGATATTCACATTGAACCGCGATTATCAGGATATATCGTAAGATACAGAAAAGACGGTATGTTACAAAAAGTTCTTGATGTTCCTGCAAAAGTTGAAACATCAGTAATTGCACGTTTCAAGGTTATGGCAAGAATGAACATTGCAGAAAACAGACGTCCTCAGGATGGTACCTTCTCAATTTCTTATAAAGATTGTTCATATGACTTCCGTATTAACACACTTCCTGTTTCAGGCAAGGAAAAGGTCTGTATCCGTATCTTGGCGCCTGCTGTTTCTCTTGCATCTAACGATAAAGAAATTAAGATTGTCGGAGCTAACGAGCGTGATATTCAAAAACTTAAACAAATGGTATCCTGCCCGAACGGTATTATCTTAACCTCAGGTCCTACAGGTTCAGGTAAAACAACTACTTTGTATTCAATCCTGAAAAGTTTGAACGATGAATCCGTAAATATTACAACAATTGAGGACCCGATAGAAATTAAATTAGAAGGTATTAACCAATCGCAAATTAACGCGAAAGCAGGTATTACGTTTGCTTCTTGTATGCGTGCTATCTTACGTCAGGACCCTGACATCATTCTGGTCGGTGAAATTCGTGACTACGAAACTTTGGAAATCGCAATTTCTGCTGCATTAACAGGTCACTTAGTATTAAGTACCGTCCATACTAACTCAGCAGCTGCAACTGTTACCCGTATGATTGAAATGGGTGCGAAAGACTATTTGGTATCTTCAACTTTATCAGGCGTAATTGCTCAACGTCTTGTAAGAAGACTTTGTGATGATTGTAAGGAAGAATATTATCCTACACGTGAAGAAGCTGCAATGATTACTACTGATCCTGAAGAAATTGAACAGCTTACAAAAACTCCGATTTATAGGGCTAAAGGTTGTAACAAATGCGGATTCCAAGGGTATAAAGGCCGTCTTGGTGTATACGAAATCATGCAGATAACAAAAGAAATTAAAAAACTTATTGCACAAGGTGCTCACGATTTGGAAATTGAAGAAAGTGCCGTTGCAAACGGAATGACAACATTAAACAGATCATGTTATGGTCATATCTTAAAAGGCTGGACTA
>CAMDYM010000010.1 GCA_945910425.1 uncultured Candidatus Melainabacteria bacterium
ATTATTTGAAGGTTTGTTGCGTCTAATTCAAGATTATTCCTTTCAAAAACAGTCATAAATCCGTTTATTAATTCTTCTTTTGATAAGTTATAGTAATTAGTTACAGTGATAATCGGATTAAAATCGTATTTTATAAGATGTTTTAATGCAAATAGTCCGTGTCTGTATGCTCCGCGGTATCTTACATCATCGTTTTTAACTTCTTCCCAGTGGTCAATGCTTAGTTTAAAAATAATTTCGTTTGTAGATTCGTCTTCAACTTTTTTCAAAAATCTTGCCTTTTTTTCGTTGATAAATGAACCGTTTGTACAGATACAAACATTTGTTCGTTTCAGGCAAAGTCTTAAAATTGCATTAAAATCAGGGTGAGTCATTGGTTCTGCTCCTGTCAGGTAAATGCATTGGATATCTTCACCCATTGTATCGTTTAGTGCCTGTTTAATAATATCAATATTGATAAAGTCTGAATTTTTCTTGAAATTTTGAAAATCTATATAACAGTGTTTACAGTGTTGATTGCAGTTTTTTGCCGTTAATTCGATAAATAAATTATTCAAATTTTTCATATTAATAACTTCTGATTGGAAAAGATTGCTTGTCATAATTTAAAAACTCCTCTTTAGTCTAAAATCATGTTAAACATGAATAAATTAAAATAAATTATCCGACTCGGTTATCTGATTTTAATTATTATGATAAAATCAATTTATGGTTAAGATATTAGATTGTACAATTCGTGACGGCGGGTATGAAACAAATTGGGAATTTGAAGACGGGTTTGTTTCAGGCTTGTTTGAATTTGCGCGTGAAAATAACGTTACTTACCTTGAGGTAGGTTATAGAAATCATGTTGATAATGAAGGTAAGGGACGGTTTTACAAGTGTAATCAAGAGCTTTTAAAGAGATTTTACAATCAAAAAGGTGATTTGCAATTGGGTGTTATGACCGATACTAAGCGGTTTAGCATTGAGGATTTTGCATGTGCTGAGGAGGATTTTGTTGATTTTGTGAGGGTTGCAACTCGTCCTGATAAAATCGCTGAAACATTAGAAATTTCCGAAGAGTTAAAATCCCGCGGATATAGGGTTTTTGTTCAGTTGATGGATATTTCAAGTGTTGATGCTGACGGGTATTTGAAACTTTTTGCCTGGGAAAATAAACAGATACTTGAAAGTTTATATTTTGCGGACAGTTACGGAAAGCTTTGTTCGGATGAGGTTGAGCAGTATTTTAATAAATTAAAAATTTTAGGGTATGAAAAGATTAGTTTTCATGCACATAACAATAATGGTCAAGCGCTAAAAAATACATTAAAAGCAATAAATCTTGGTGCATATTCTGTTGATGTTTCAAAAAATGGTATGGGGCGCAACGGCGGGAATTTAGATTTTTGCGCTCTTAAAAAAGTGCTGTAGTGTGATTATTCTCCTTTGTCAAGTCCGTAAAATTACTTACGTAAAACTGCGGACTGATAAAGTGTTTGAAAAACTTTTATAATTAAAGATGTTCAACACGGGAACAGAAAGGAGAAGTTTATGAAATGTGAAAAATCAAGTAAAAAACAAATGAAAGAATTATAATTAATCCGAAATAAAATAATGAGGCGTGAATAATGTTAAATAATTTTGGGTAATTATTTATATTGATTATTTTAAAATTTATTTTTTCTCTAAGCAAATATTCTATAAAAGTCATTATTACGCATAAACAAATCATAAAAATTGAGATTAGGACAGAACTGAAAACAATACCAAAATCAAACATTTTTTCAGAATTAATATCAATTTGTGAAAAATGTGTAGCATGAGTATTTATTTGAAAATAGATTAGAAGAAAAACGATTTGTATATAAGTATAAATAACTAAAATATTAGGAAATAAAAATGAACGTAATTTATCAAAAGATAATAATATATTTTTAAGTTTCATATAGTTAATATAGCACAAATACATAAAAAAGGAGAAAAGAATCATGAATAAACAAAATCAATTAAATACGTAAGATAAAATAAATATTTAAAGAAAAAGGTATAATGAAGAAATAGTAAAAAAGACTATGGACTACCAAAAACGATATAATTTTGAACTTAATCCAAGAAAAAGTCATGAGCTTTGGAATGTAGAAGGAGATGCTTTTAAGCATGCATTTATGAGTGCAGATATGGCATTAAATATGGGGCAACTTCCCAGTTTGGCTATTGGCATTTATCATGAAAATGAAACTCCGAATAATCCATCGGGTGAATGGAATATGGATTCTTGGAATAATAATCAGGGACGTATTATAGCTAAGGAGATAAAAAGGGAATATGGTAACAATTTTAAAACTTTATCGACAAAACAGCAAGAAGATATAATTGCTGAAAAAGTTATGCAAAAAATGAAATCTGGCGAACTTATTACAAGCCCTGATGATAAAAGAAAATTTAACGGTATTATTGAAAAATAGTGTTATTTCACTGTTAGAGTTTTTAGGATATGAAAAGCTTAGATTATATATGTTCAGTACGGAAACAGGAAGGAGAAAATATGTAAAGGTTTGATTTAATTTTTGGTTAAAGGTAAAATAAGTTTATGAAAAAGTTGATTGTATTTTTTATATTGGTATTTTTTTCTGTCCCCTTTGTAAAAGCTAAAACAGATTCGGAATATATTATAGATAAAGTTTTAGAAGAATGTACTACAGAAAATTATATGACGTCAGGGATGAATCAATGTATTTATGACGGTATTGAAGCTTGGAATAATGAAATTAACCAATATTCAAAACAAATAGTAGAATTGTTAGATGACGAAAATATTAAAGTATTTAAAGCTACACAGTTATCTTGGGAATTTTATTATAATAAAGAGAAAGACTTTTTATATAAAACTGTTTATGAAAAAGAGGGTGATATTCATACAACTTTTGTAATAGGAGATATGTATGAATTAGTAAAACACAGGGCTGTTACTTTAAAAAAATATTTATTTCAACTAACAGAAAATTAAGCTTTTTTTACCTTATTATGTATTGCATTTTTAATAAGGAGAATTAAGTTGTCTAAAGAAAATTTTGAAAAAGCGTTACAATTTCTATTTCCGTCAGAAGGCGGTTATGTAAATGATAAAGACGATAAGGGTGGACCAACGAATATGGGGGTTACACAATCAACATATAATTCGTACAGAAGAAATAAAGGTTTGTCTATAAAAAGTGTTAAAGAAATAACAAGAGAAGAAGTAATCAATCTTTATTATGAAAATTATTGGAAAATGTCAGGGGCGGATAATATATCAGATCCAAATATGGCAGTGGCTTTATTTGATACGGCGGTTCTACATGGTCCGAGTATGGCAAAAAAGTATTATGAACAAAGTAATGGGGATTTAAATAAATTTTTAGATATTCGGCAAAAAATTTATGATGAGATTGTTGCTAAAGATTCAATAATCTGATGATAGATCCATATAAGGAATCCCCAGTTGAAAATCCTTGGGATAAAATACCAATGGCAAATCCTTGGAAATCTGTGCCAACAAAAAGCAGAACGATTCTTTACCCCGCAAGAAATAGAAAATATGACCCCGGAAGAGTTTACGAAGAATGAATCTGCAATAATGGAGCAGTTACGAAACGGTCAAATAAAAACAAATTCACCTGAAATTGACTATCAAAATTATGATAGGGTATACACCCGAGAAGATATTGACAAAATGTCGACCTCAGAATATACAAAACATGAAAAAGAAATCATGGAACAAATGAATAATATTGGGATTCCAAGTAAAAATGAATTACCTAAAGGAACAAAAACATATGAAAAAGAGAAAAGTTATTCAACAAGTTCACAAGACGGAAAATGGGTAACAATCAACGGTAAGCACGTTTTTATTGAAAAATAGTATCAATTCACGGCTTTAATTTTAATTGTAAACTTACGTAAAATTTTAGCAAAAAAATCTTGCCTTTTTATTTTATATGAAAGAGAATACATAAAAACGGATGTGTGAAATGATAATGAATAGTGTAACAAAATTTCGAATAGAGAAAAGACGATACAAAGAGGAATACATGTCCCCAAATTCTCAGGCATTACTCTCCTCTTCAAAACAAGTTTCAAAATTTAATAATCAAGATATTAAGAGACCTTTAAAAACAAATCATTCAGATTTAAGTTTTAAAGGTCTTTCTTTATTATATGAAGCACCTAGAGTTTACAGTAAAAAAGCATTCTTAGAATTTTCCGATAAATATATCGGCAAAATGGGAAGAGAACTTTTTGAAGATATTACAGGAAAGCATGCCGGTAGGACAAGAAAACTTATTTCTGTTGACGGTGATAATATAACTATCAGAAAGAAATCAATACCGCATTTAGCATGGGACGGGTTGATATATCCGTTTAAGATTTTACCTGGTGATATGCTTAACGGAATGTTAGAATTGTTAACAAAAGTTCCGGGATTTAAAAAATGGGCAGCCAAAACTCTTGAAAGACCGTTTTTCAAAAATATCAGACAACGTTCAAAAATTGATTCTAAAGTTAATTCTTTAATGGGCATGATTAGGTTTAAAGATATTAAAATGCAAGATGCTTTAGCCCGTTATGCCAAAGATAATAATATAAAAGTTTCAGAGATTCCTGATAATGTAAAAGCTCAAATTGCTCAGAATTTAGAAGGTCAATTAGGTTCAAAAGTTTTTCAGGCACAATTAAAACAGTTTGACCCGAAATCAGGTAATTATGATACAAAACACGAAAGATCATTAAATAGATTAGTTTCAGGGCTTCCGCCTGCAATATTTCTTGCTAATGATGCTTATAACCTGTCAAGAATGATGGATGATGATTCTAAGGCGGCTGAAAAAGAAAGGAAAACAAGGTTTAAGCAGGAAACAAGCAGGATATTGACAAGCGGATATTTAACACTTGTTACAATGGGTGCTTTCCAGAATTTTATTAATAAATCAAAAGCGGGTATTGTTCTTGTTACAGGTTTGACGGTATTAGTTACGGAAATGTTTTCACGTTTGTCTAACGGAAAACATATTAAGAAATTAACGCCGGAAGAAGCTCGCAAAGAAAATGAAATGATGAATGCTCCGGAAGCTAAGATTAAACCTGTAAAAGAACCTATATCTTCAACAGGCGCTCAAAATCCTCAAACTCAAAAAGAACAGCAAAAACCGCTTTTATCATTTGATACTTTGATGAAAGGTTCAGCTATAGTTCTTGGAACAGGGTACGGAATTAAGGCTGTAAAACATCTTCCTGCTGTTCAAAAAGCTGCATTTAAGTATTTTGAAGATATGAGATTGAATAATCTTGAAAAATTTGAAAAATTGGGAATAAAAGAACATGACATTAAAAATGCTGTTGATAATTTCCAATCAAAAGTTATATTTAAACCGTTTACGGATTTGTATAGCAAACTTACAAGCAAGCCGTATATTGTTGATGAACACAAATTTAAAGGCATAGTAGAAACTTTAAGACAAAACGGTTTTGATAAATTAGCAGACAGATATGCTGCTGTTGCGAGTGAATCTACAGAAACTGCTCAGAATGGTAAATTGATTGTTAATTTAGGTAAGACGGATAAAACATTTAATTTCTTTGGTAAACCTGTATCGGTAAAACCTTTTGTTAACTTTGTGATTGCACCGTTCAAGTTTATGTGGAATACAGTAACACTTCCATATTGGATGATTGATGAAAAGCTAATGAGTGTATTTAGGAAAGCTAAACCTAAACCGTCACCAAAAGATATTGAAGCTGTGGCAAACAGTTTTGACAGAATTGCAAGACAAGCCGAAAAGTTAGCTAAAAACGGCATTTCTAAAAAAGAATTTGAAGACTTTATTCAGGTTAATTTGCTAAAAGGATTTAACCAGGATTCACTTTCAAGCGTATCAAACGCAGAATTATCAAACTTAGCTAAAACAGCAGCATCAGTTGCGACGATTTGGTTCTTAATGACAGATAATTACAATATGGTTATGTTAAAGTCAAACGGTAATGACAGAGAAGGTGCAAATACCAAGTTTAAAGAAAGATTTGTCCAGGAAGGTTCAAGGTTGTTCTATCAAACATTGTTGATTGATTTATTCAATTCAACATTCAGAAACCAATACAATTCATCACTTATGGGAATGAGTGTTGTAACCTTGGTTGATACAACATTAGGTGAAATGTTAACAAGATCATCAGTCGGAACTCCGATTAAGGCACATACAAGAGATGAGCTAATTGATATTGAAACAAGACAGAATAATTCAACAGGATTTAAGAAAAAGTATTATAACTTCATGCAAAGATTGACAGGAAAACGTTCAATCAAATCTTATGAAGTTAAACCGAAAAACGGTGGTAATAATGGCTCTTCAAATGCCCCTCTTCCGACATTAAAGCCGGATAAAAATGTAATTTTTAAAGAAAATGTCTAACGTCTAAAAAAGGAACCTGTTAAGGTTCCTTTTTTCTTTTATATTGCAAGACTGGAAAGTTATGCAGGTTTTTATCCCAATCTTATAATAGCGTAACTTTAATTACTCCTTTTTTTTATTATTATTTTTCTAAATCAGGGCTTTCGTTAACGTAATTTGTAAGTTGCTTAACGGCAGGCTTATATGCATTTATTGTATTTGTACCGCCCAAACATCCGCCAGGGCAAGCCATGACTTCAATCAAATTACCAAACTCGCAAGTTCCGTTTTTAGCGAATTTCTTTAAATCTCTTATAGATTGTTTATTAAGCCCGTCAACGATATACGGAGTTGCTTTTTTATCATCATCAAGCAAATGATTAACAGCACCCGCAACACCTGCTGTAACTGCAAAGTTTCTTGCCTGAGCTGATGATTCTTTTCTGAATGCGGTTTCTTCACATTCTGATACTTGAACATTTAGCGCAATAAACCAAGCTCCGAGTTCTTCAAAACTAAGTACATAATCAATATTAGGATTTTGCATAGCTTCACGTCTTTTTGCAACACAAGGGCTAAAGAACACTGTTACAGCGTCAGGATTTTCTTTTTTTACCATTTCAGCTGTATAGTAAGCCGGAGTTTTTGTTTCTGAGCGGAATGGTTTTAATTCCGGAACATGTTTTTCAACAAGTTCGTTATATCCCGCGCAGCAAGATGTTGTCATAAATTTGTCGCCTTTTTCCATACGTTCAACAAATTCTGCTGCTTCTTTTTTTGTAGTTATATCAGCACCTTCTGCCACTTCAATAACATCAGCAAATCCAAGTTCTAATATTGCGGTTTTTAATTGTTTTGGAGTGCAAGGCAATTGACCCATAATTGCAGGTGCAGGCATTGCTATAACTTTTTTACCTTCTTTTATTGCTTTTAATATATCAATAATTTGACTTTTTTTATGAACGGCACCAAACGGGCAGGCATGAACGCATTTTCCGCAAGAGATACATTTTTCAAAATCAATTTGAGCCAAACCGTTTTCGTCTTTAGCGATAGCGCCTACAGGACAAGCGTTTTCGCAAGGAACGATAATTTTTGCGATTGCCTGATAAGGGCAAACTTGAGCGCACATTCCGCAATTTTTACATTTTGACGGGTCAATAACTGATTTACCGTTTTCAACTTTGATTGCACCGAATTTGCAAGTTGATTCGCAAGGTCTTGCAACGCATCCTTGGCAAAGGTCTGTTACGTAAATTCTTGACGGTACACAGCCTTGGCATGCCGTATGAAGAACAGTTAACGGATTTTCTTCAGGTTCTGTTCTTTCTAATGCTTTTGAAGCAAGTTCTGATAATAATTCACTATCTTCAGCTTCTTCGATTGATAATCCTAAACCTGCAATTACTCTGTCACGAATGACTGCACGTTCTTTGTGGATACAGCAGCGGAAAGGAACCTCACTGCCTTTTGGCCGCATATCGTAAGGAATTTTTCTTGTGTTTTCTTCAAAATTATCACTTAAATATGCTTTTATAAGTCTTACTAATATTTCGCGTTTTAAGTGCGATGTTTGCTTAGGGGTATTCATGCTCATATTCTTAATCCTTTTCTATTGTCTTTTTGCCAACTTTTCATCGATAGCTGCAAGAACTTTTTCGACGTTAGCTTCTTTTATAACTTCGTTATCAACTTTAACGTAAGGTGCTTTGGAAAATTCCCAATCAGTAGCACACAAACCTAAACACGGAACACCTGAAACATCAACTTTATCTCCGTATTTAGCAGGAACGATGTCGATTAATTCCTGAAGGTTTGCAGAGCCCATTACAAAACAAGTTGTTCCAAGACATACTTTTACACTGATTTTTTCCATTTCTACCTTCCTTTTATATATATTGTACACTAACTTTTTTAAAATATTTATCTTGCAATACTGTTGCCATTTTTTTGATAATATTTTTTCTGATTTCGATTTCAACAGGCAGCGCAGGATTGTAATGTGCCTGATTTAATTTCGCGCCAACCATAAAGTTTATGCAGTCGCTATCTAACAAAAATTTTATCAGCTTTCCGGCGGCGTTGTCAATATCTAAATTCCCGTCTTCCAAACATTCAAGAGTTTCAGTGAGGGTTAAGATACCTTCTGTTACAAGGTCAACCCCTTCCATATAAGAACAGCTCGGAAGTTTTCCTATACTAATTTCTTTATCCATAGTAATTGGCAGGTTTAATTCTCTTGAAATAAGATTTGCTGTTGTTCCGCCGCAGATTGCTTTTTTGCCTTTAAAATCCTGAAAAATTTTGGCATATTCGTTATCTTTTTTCTGATTAAACGGAGGACCTGTGAAAATTAATGAGGTTCTGGGTTCCCTAAAATATAGAACGCAAGCTGAAATATCATCTTTTGGTAATCTTTCTGTTTCGATATTTTTAGCTTGTCTTATTATGTATGCGGATAATTCTGAACTTGAGATTTCGGGTTCTTCTTGTAACTTTGCAAGTACAAGATTTATTAAACCTTCACGTCTTAACCCTAATTTTAATCTGCCGTTACCTAGTCCGCATTGGGTTACACCGTCTGAGCAGAAAATTAATCTGTCCCCGAGTTCAAGTTTTATTTTGTAACTTTTCAGGCACCTGTTTTTGAATGTTTTAGACGGAATTGTTTCATAAGGCGGAGTCATAATTTCGCCGTTTTTTATCCACAGAAACTCAGGGTTTCCTTCTTCAATAATTTTAGCGTCCCCCTCGTCATTCACATCTATTATTGAGAAGGTCGAATAGCTGATTTTTCTAACCTTACAAACAGGAAGCGAGTTCATAACGATTTCAGCGGCTTGTCTTATCGGAACCTCTTGTTTCTCGACAAATTTTAAAAGCATTGTGGCTGTCATACAAGATAATATATTTGCTTTAATTCCGCTGCCTAACCCGTCAGATAATACTGCAATCAATTTTGCTTCATCAGGGTATCTTTTGGAAATAAAATAATCGCCAAAAGCGTTTTGGTTATATTTTTTTACCTGATTACAATCAATATCAATGAACATTATTTTTTGTCCTCGCCTGATTTATCATCATAATCGTTTGCAATTGAGTTTAGAAGAGTTTCGGTTTCAACCATGTGTTCACCCAGAAGACATGCGATTTCTTGTACGATTGAAATATTTTTTGAGATAACTTCTTTAGCTTTTTCGGAAATTTTTTCACGAGTTGTTTCTGTTTGGGTTACGTCTGTAATTATTGCACCTACAATCTCGTTAGGTTCTATTGTAAAGGCATTGATATCAAATAGTCTGTCGTTGACACTGTAATGTTCTTTGTGTAAATCTTTTCCTGTTTTCAAAATTGTTCTAAAAATGTCCGAAAATTCTACAATTCTATCAATTGCAGCGCCTGTCATACCATCAGGGCGGGCTTTGAATATTTCATACATATCGCCTGTAAACATTTTCATAAAGCTGTCATTTGCTTCTAAGATATTCATGTTATTGTCCACCATAACGATGGCGGCAGGCATGCAGCGAAGCATAGCGGCAGCTTTTCGCATTGCAATTTTTCTCATGTAAGAAACGCACATAGATGGTTCGGCAACTCCGTCTAAAAGAGCAACGGCAAGTTCCCTGCAAGTGTTGTAACCGCATCCGCCACAGTTGAGTTCGTCTTCTTCAGTGTGTTTTCCGATTTTTTTAAGAGTTTGTGTAATTTCTTCAAGCGAATATTTTGATGTTGCAATCTCTTTTGGTGAATAGTCGCATTCTACAACTAATTGTGGTTCTGTAGGAATTACATCTCTTACTTTAACTTTTTGCATAATATCGGAAATTGAACTTATGCTCGGGTTGTTTGACGCGATACACGGTCCTGTAATACAGCCTGATTCGCAAGCCAAAGCTTCTACAAAGATTGGTGCGGAAAGTTTTTCGGCGTCTAAATTCTCCAACGCTTTTTCAAACGCAGGAATCCCGCAGATTTCCATCAGCTGAACATTTGGTTTAACCCCGACTTTTTGTATTGTTTGGTTCATTCCGCCGTTTATTGGGTATAACGTACCTTCATGTGCGCTGTATGGTACAAATTCGTAGTAGCTTTCTTTTTTAATCTGAGAAATGTCCCCGATTTTGTCAGCAATCCAAATTTTTAGTTCTTCAAAAGTAAGTGATGCATCAATTAAATTATCGTTTTCGTCTGCTTCATTTTTCTTCCCGATACAAGGACCGATGAAGACAACTGAAATATCATTACCATAAAGGTTTTTTAGCAGTTTAGCGTGTGTTTTTGCAGGTGAGCCGATTGGTGTAATGTTTTTTGAAAATTTAGGCTGGTAAAGTCTTATATATTCTACAATTACAGGACATGCGCTTGAAATCCAAAGTCCTGATTCCGTTTCATTAAGCAGTTTGGCAGCTTTTATGGAAACTTCCTGAGCGCCGATTGCGGTTTCTGAAACTTCTTTAAATCCGAGTTTTTTCAAAATGGCAATCATTTTTTGTGCTGAGTTTTCAAATACAGACCGCCAAGACGGTGCTAAAGAAACATAAACATCTTTTCCGCTAATTAGGAGGTTTTTAACTTTTTCCAAATCGCTTCTGACGCACTTTGCATTGGTCGGGCAGACTTTTACACAAGTTCCGCATGAAATGCACTTTTCTGGAATTACTGATGCGTGATTGTTTTCAATCTTGATTGCCTTAACTGGACATTCGCGGACGCATCTGTAGCAGTCGTGACATTCATTGATTAGTGTATAGACCGGATGTTGATTATTCATTTTTAACCCCTAAATTTTTTATACTAAAGCTGTTTTTAAAATTTCTTTTAATTTTTCTTCGTTCATTTCAGTATGTAAAACATTGTCGATGTAAATGTTTGGACCTGTAGAACATTTGTCCTGACATAAACCTCCGACAAGTTCAATTTCAGCATCTAAATTGTTTTCTTTTATATAATTTTCAAGAAAGTTCAAATTTTCAAGGTTTCCGCGCGCAAAACAAGAACTTCCCATACAAACTTTTATATTATGTTTTGTCATATCTTCCTCACTTTTTACTATACAATTTTAATATATTAATTTTTATAAGGCAAGTAGAAGGGGTAAATTTTTTATATGAGAAGTGCCAATTGGCGGTTGATGATTGTTTTGTATTTATGTAAATTGAATATTGTTACAAGCTAAGGCAGGGAGTTTATGAATAAAAGACTTATAGAAATATGACTTAGGTGTTAGTATAAGACAAGCAGAAAGCTTAAATAAAGCTTTAGTAGAATGTATGGATAACGATTATCATTTAAAACCTATTGATTGTGAACATATGTCAGAAATATTGTTATTATTGATGAATAATTTACGTAGCGATTTTAATGAGATTGATAAAATGATTGTGGATTTATCAATAGAAGAAAAATAAGCTGACTATGTTAATTGACAAAGTGTCCTGCATATGGTACAATATAGTTATGGGTAATTACCAAGTTTAATATCTGATACTTAATGGTAAAGCTCCGATTATTGAATGCTTGGAGTCTTTAGACAGTATTACAAGAAAACGTATAAATCAAAGAATTTTAAGAATTGAAGATGGTAATTTCGGTGATTGTAAAAAATTATCAGAAGATATTTCAGAATTGCGTTTTACATTTGGCAAAGGATATAGGGTTTATTACACAGAAGAAAATCATGAAATAATTTTGCTTATCAATGGCGGAGATAAGTCAAAACAATCCAAAGATATAGAAAAAGCGCAAGAACTTCTAAAACAATGGAGGCTTAAAGATGAATAAATCACAACATTTTAACGAATATATTTTAAATGATTTAAAAACCGTTGAAGATATAAAAGAATGGATAAATATCGGTTTTGAAGAGTTTTTGCAGGACAATGATTTGAATGCTTTTGTAAAAGCCTTAGAATATGCAGTAAGAGCAAAAGATTCTATTTTAGGTATGTCTAAAAAAACAGGTATTTCAAGAAGTAATCTTTATGCAATTTTTAACGGTGAGCAACAGCCGCAGTTGTCTACAGCGTTAAAAATTATTAAAGAATTAGGATATACCGTAAAAGTTGCATAGAAAATTTTATAGCATATATTTCCCCCTTGTGGTAAAATTGAGCTATGAAAAGAGAAGATTTTATTAAAGCAAAACGTATTGTTATTAAGCTTGGCACAAATGTTTTACGTAACGACGAGGGTTACGTGTCACTGCCGAGGGTTTATACATTTATTGAAGATATCGCAAACCTTGTTATATCAGGTAAAGAGGTTATTGTAATCACATCGGGCGCTGTCGGTTTGGGTAAGAAACGATTAGGGCTTGAAAGCACGGAAGGTACGGCTTTAAAACAGGCTTGTGCTGCTATCGGGCAGGGTAAGTTGATGTCGATTTACGAAAACGGGTTTGATACTTACGGGCTTACCGCTGCTCAAATTCTGTTAACAGAAGACGATTTTTCGGTTCGTGAACGCTATTTGAGTTTAAGGACAACTCTGAATAAGCTTCTTGAACTCGGGGCAATTCCTGTTATCAACCAAAATGATACGGTTACGACGCTTGATATTTTACCGAGATTTTTACAGGAAGATATGCAGGTTTGTTTTTCTGATAACGATAAACTTTCTGCACTTGTGGCAAGTGAGTTGGATGCGGATTTATTGATAATCCTATCTGATATTAACGGGTTATATGATTCTAACCCGAAAACCAATCCTGATGCTAAGCTTCTAAAATCAGTCGAAGAGGTTAATGATTCGATTTTGTCACTGGCTTCAGGTGTGTCTGACGGCGGACGTGGAGGAATGGAAACAAAACTTAAAGCAGCAAGACTGGTTACTCGTTTTGGCGGAAAAGTTTTAATTGCCAACGGTAAAAAACCGTATATCATTAAAAGAATTTTTGATGGTGAAGATGAAGGAACAATGTTCTTGCCGCAAAAAGAAAACTTGTCTGATAAAAAGCGCTGGATTGGTTATGCAACAAATATTGTCGGTAAAATTATTGTTAACGACGGGGCTAAACACGCTCTTATAGAACAAGAAAAAAGTCTTTTACCGATTGGTGTTGTCGGGGTGAAAAATTCGTTCCAAAAAGGTGATGTGATTTCAATTTTGGATGAAAATAACCAAGAATTTGCCCGCGGAATTGTTAATTATGACTCAGATTCCTGCCGTAAACTTATTGGCAGACATTCAGATAATATTATAGAAATTCTCGGGTTCAAAAACTACGACGCAATTATTACACGTGATAATATTACAATTTTATAGTTAAATTAAAATACCCTCGCCTTTTGGGAGAGGGTAGGGTGAGGGTATTATGGGAAATTTTATAGAAATTGCAAAAAAAGCAAAAATTGCATCATTAAAAATCGCAGAACTTGATACTAAACTTAAAAATCAAGCATTGAATAGTATTGCAGATGCTTTTGAAGTTGCTAAACAGGAAATTTTTGAAGCAAATAAACAGGATTTGAAAGCAGCTGAAATTTTGGTTGAAAACGGCGAGATTACAAAATCAACATTCAATCGTTTAAAGCTTGATGAAAACAAGATGCGCGATATGATTCAGGGGGTTCGTGATATTGCAAATCTTGAAGATCCTGTCGGAAAAGTGTTACTAAAACGCGAACTTGATGAAAATCTTGTTTTGACAAAAGTTTCTTGTCCAATCGGGGTTTTGGGTATAATTTTTGAGGCAAGACCTGATGTTATTTCTCAAATTTCATCTCTTGCGATAAAATCGTCTAATGCCGTTATTTTAAAAGGCGGAAAAGAATCTAAAAATACTAATAAGAAAATTTTAGAAGTTATAAACGGTGCTCTGGCAAAAGTTGAAGGTTTTCCTGAGAATGTGGTTCAGCAGGTATTTAGCCGAGATGATGTAGCCGAAATGTTAAAGTGTGACGAGTATATTAATTTAATTATTCCTCGCGGCGGTAACAAACTGGTTAAATTTATCAAAGAAAATACGAAAATTCCTGTACTTGGACATGCCAACGGAATTTGTCACATTTTTATTGATGAAAGTGCTGATATTGATATAGCTTCACGTGTTGTAATTGATGCTAAAACACAGTACCCGAGTGCTTGTAACGCTGTTGAAACTCTTTTAATTCATAAGAATTTCAAAAAGGCGTCTGAACTTTTGGCGTCATTGCAGTTATCTGAAATTAAGCTTGTTTCTGAGCCTGAGGCTTGGGATATTGAATACGGTGATAAAATTTTAGCGTATAAGTTTGTTGACACACTTGATGAAGCGATAAGCCATATTAATACGTACGGTTCGGGGCATACTGATTCAATTATTACAACTGACAGTTTAAACGCCGAAAAATTTATGAATAATGTTGATTCAGCAGGTGTTTATTTTAATGTTTCAACTCGTTTTGCGGACGGATTTCGTTACGGATTTGGGGCGGAAGTCGGAATTTCAACAAACAAAACCCACGCAAGAGGTCCTGTCGGGCTTGAAGGGCTGACTATTTATAAATATAAACTTGTCGGAAACGGACAAATTGTTGATGATTACGCTAAAGGTTTAAAAAAGTTTCATCATAAAGATTTAACTATTTAGCAGCAGTAGTTTTTTGTTTATATTCAATAAGACATTTTGCTAACTGATCGGGACAGCTTGTTGGTCTTGGACCGCAAGTAATTCCCTGAAGTCTTTCTATAACCTCATCAACATTCATTCCTGTAATAAGGCTTCTGATTCCTTTCAGATTACCGTTGCATCCGCCATGAAATTGGGCATCAACGATTTTGTTATCTAAAATTGCTACTTGCATCAATTGGCAGCAAGTTCCTTGGGTTTTGTATTCTATTATCTCAGGTTGCATTTTGTAAATCCTTTCTTTTTAAAAAGGGGCGCAAGCTTCGCTGCGCCCTCTTATTTTGTTATCTTTTTAAGAAATCGGGCACATCTAAGTTCATAGAAGGAACTTTTGGAAAATCAAAACTGTTAGAATTTGTTGTTGTGGTTGATTTTCCTTGGAAATATTCGGCAGCAGAAAGTTGCGGAGTATTAATTGATGTTTGGTTAGGTTTTTCGGCAAAACCTGTTGCAATAACCGTAATTTGGATTTCGTTTTGGAACGCTTCGTTGATTGAAGTACCGATAATAACGTCAGCATCATCTTTTACAACATTATTAATAACATTTGTAGCATCGGTTATTTCGTATAATGTCATATTAGAACTTCCCGTAATATTAACGATAATACCTGATGCGCCGTCAATTGAAGATTCAAGAAGTTGAGAATTAATTGCCATTTCAGCGGCTTTAATTGCTCTTCCTTCACCTTGAGCACGACCGATACCCATTAATGCTGTTCCTGAATCTTTAACAACTTTCTTAACATCTGCAAAGTCAATGTTAATCATACCAGGAATTGTGATGATATCTGAAATACCTTGGATGCCGCGGTATAAAACTTCATCGGTTACACAGAAAGCTTCTCTTAAGCCGATTTGGCGTTCCACAACCTGTAATAATTTATCATTTGGAACAACTAAAATAGCATCAACATACTTTTTAAGTTTTTCAATACCTGCTTCAGCTTGCGCCATTCTTTTTTTACCTTCCCAGCAGAAAGGTTTTGTAACAAACGCGATAGTAAGTATACCTAAATCTTTAGCAATTTGAGCAACAATCGGAGCTGCACCTGTTCCTGTTCCGCCGCCCATACCGGCTGTGATAAACACCATGTCAGAACCGTCTAAGGCTTTAGTGATTTCGTCTTTAACTTCTAAAGCTGCTTTTTCCCCTGTTGACGGGTCGCCGCCTGAACCTAAACCTTTTGTGGTTGCAACACCAAGCTGCAATTTGTTTTGAACATTGCTATAGGTTAATACTTGCAAATCTGTGTTCATAAGCCAAAATTCTACGCCTGCAAGTTTAGCCTTAATCATTCTGTTAACAGCGTTTCCGCCGCCGCCGCCTACGCCTACTACTTTAATACGGGTAGGGTTTATATTTGATCTTTGGTCACTTCCGTAACTTGTTGATACTATATTTTCCATTATACCTCCTATGTTTTTTACTAATATTATATACTAAAAATTTAACATTTCACGTATTTGAATATTTTGTAATAATTGATTAAGGAGATATTGAATTATTTATATGGATTAAGCCGTAAAATTGACGTTATGTTTAGACATATGTTTTGCAATTTTTACAGGGTCCGTAATTGTGTATTCCCCTAAGCTGTTTGGATTTGCCGTTCTGATTTGTGTAACCTGCCCGTTTCTGGTAAAATACATATTTCCGTTTGGATTTACGTGCCAGCCGTCTGTGGTTCTTGCTGTAAGTTTTTCAGCACCGCGACCTATGTTTCCTATTGTATTTAATTCTGCGCGTTGGGCGCGGTTTGCCATATCAAGGTTAGCTTTTGCGATTTTTTGTTCTTGAGTTAGAGATTGGAATGCAATTTGCCTGTCATATTCTGCTTGCATTCTTGGGGTAACGGTACCTCTTGAAGCGTTTTCAACAAGTCTTCTTGTATCGGCATTAACGTGTCTTAAGTCAATTCCTTCAAGAATTTCGGCTTCACGAGCGTTAGTAATCGGTCTTGATGCACTGCTTACGGAGGTATTTTGGATTCTTTGTTTTACAGGTGGTAAGCCGTAGCCCCAATTTTTACTTTTAGCTTTTAATAATTTTTTGCTTAAGCCTAAGTCCGTGGCTGTGTTGCCCTGCCATGGCGGTAATAATTTGGTTTCATAATAAGGAAGAGCAAGTTGAGCTTGTCTTTCTCCAGGGGGTAGTAATTTAATTTCTTTTGGCGCAGGTAAAAGTTTTAGTTCGGTAGCTGCAACTTTGCTGCTTTTTTCTCCTGCTGTTAAGAGTTTTAACTCCGGTGTTGCGGCTTTTGTACCTTTAAATATGCTGCCTAATTTAAATTTACCTCTTGATAGCAGGTAAATTGCACCTGCTGCTAACCCGGTAACTATACCCGTTGCAATTGCAGGAGAGTAATCTTTATCCGGCTCTCTATTTGATGGTTGAAAATTTCCGTAATGCCTTTTGAATAAATCTGAATATTCAGATGCATTCATTGAATTGTTGTATCCATACCCGTAATTTACACTACTAATTGACATAAAAGCTCCTAACCTTATATAATTAACCCTACGTTTATATAAAGTTATTTTTTATGTCAAAATTGCGTTAAGGTATCAAAATTTATTAAGACTTTGTAACAATTACACTTGAATATCTAATTTTTTACCTTGGTTTTCTTTTTTAACGGCTTGGGCTTTCATTTTAATTTGTTCGGCTTCTTTAGCGACTTTGTAATCCTGAGAAGAAGGGTCGTGAGGTGCCATTGCCGCTTTAATTACGGTATTTGCGTGATCAATTGTTCTTTGCGGGTTTCTTTTATCAAGAGTCGGCATTTGAATAGGCACATGACCTGAAACAGGTATTCCTTCAGCGTTTCTTTCGATTGAAATCGCACCTGCAAAAGAACCGCCAGCTCTTTGGTGTGCAAGTTCGTGATTATAAATTTCATTATAATTTTTCTGAATTAAAGCCTGTTTTGACATACAATTTGTAACCATACACACTCCTTTTATTGCTAACATTGTAGCAGAAACATGTGTTTTTGTCAAGTGTTGCTTGAAATTTTATTAAAAATTGTAATTAATAACCTACGGGAACGTATTGTCCTTTTGAGTTATAGCCATACTCTATTCTTTTCCCGCCAACAGAAGACGGTACATATTCCCCTCTGGAATTGTATCCGTAATCGACTCTTTTTCCTCCAATAGAAGATGGAACATATTCACCTTTTGAATTGTACCCATAATCAATTTTTTTATCACCGATAGCAGACGGTACATATTGTCCTCTTGAGTTGTATCCGTAGTCAATTCTTTCTCCGCCTATGGCTGTCGGCACATACTCTCCTTTAGAATTAAAGCCGTAATCGACTCTTTTTCCGCCAACTGAAGTTGGCACATACTGCCCTTTAGAATTGTAACCGTATTGGATATTCTCAGCAAAAACAGGCAACACAATCAGGCTAAAGATTATACCTGTAATGAATAGAAATTTTTTCATAAATTTTCCTTATATAATAACTTTGTTTTGAAAGTTCTCTTGTTGAACAATTGAAATAAGTTTGTTTAAGAACGCTTTATATCTTGCTCTGACAGCTTCACCTGATAAAATTATATCTGCATCTTGTTTACATGGACGGATATAAATTTCAGCTTTATCGGATGCGTTTTTATAAATACCTTTTGCAGATTCGCCCAAATCTCTTTCTGCTGCGCGGACAAAAAATCTTTCTTTTTGAACTTTAGCATCAACATCAACGTAAATTTTAAAATCAAAAGCATCTTTTATTTTATCTGTGAGCGTAAACAAACCTTCTGATATAATAATTTTGGAAGGATTAGCCAATGTATGATTATCAAATCTTTTTGCAGTACCTGACATGTCATATTTTGGAAGAAATACAGATTTACCGTTCAATAATTCTTTAATATGGACGCTCATTAATTCTAATTCCAAAGCTTGTGGTACGTCTAAATCGTAATTTTTAGCAAACTCGGCAAAACTTCCTGCTGTTTTAACCATTTCGGAACGGTCGTAATAATAATCATCAGTATTAACACGTGTAATTGCATTTTCAATTTCAAATTCTGTAGCAAATGATTTGATTGTTTCAATTATATCAAGTGTAATTGTTGATTTACCGCTTGCGGTTTCTCCGGCAATTCCGATTGATGCGGGACGGGTAATATGACCTGATAAATATTTTGCTAATTTTGAAATAACCGAAGGTTTGTAACTTATAAGTATTGAGCCTTCTGAATTTAACTCGTTTTCAAAAATCTTTTTCAATCTCTCTTCTGTCGCCTGAACTCTGTTATAAGGCATGGAAACATACATTTTCTTTGATTGTAATGTAGTTTCTTTCTTGGTTTTTTGCAGGATATATTCTACCATGGGTTTCCTTTTTTTGAATTAAATTACTACATTCATAGTCATTTTTCATGACTATAGCAGAATTAAGTCAAAAAAAAAATATTTTTTGTCAAAATGTTAAATTTATTTAATAATTAATTTCATGATATAATTAAGCGGTAAGTATTTAACAAGCAGGGAGTATTTTTATGAATATTAATAAAAATTATCAAAATATCAGTGAAAGTTATTTATTTTCAACCGTAGCAAAAAAAGTTAATGAATTTGCTAAAGCAAATCCTGATAAAAAAATAATTAAACTTGGGATTGGTGATGTGACTTTGCCTTTATGCAAAGCTGTAGTTGAGGCTATAAAATCAGCGGCTGATGAAATGGGTGTAAAAGAAACTTTCAGAGGTTACGGACCTGAGCAGGGTTATGACTTTTTGAAAACTAAATTGCAGGATTATTATAAAAGCCATAATGTTGAACTTGATTTAGATGAAATCTTTATCTCTGATGGTGCTAAGTCAGATTTAGGTAATATTTTAGACTTGTTTGACGTTAATAATACTGTATTGGTGCCTGACCCTGTTTATCCTGTTTACGTTGATACAAATGTTATGGCAGGAAGAAAAGTTGTTTATGTTGATGCTAATGCGGGTAACGATTTCCTTCCGCTTCCTGATAAAAGTGTGAAAGCAGATATTATTTATTTATGTTCTCCAAACAACCCGACGGGTGCTGTTTATAATAAAGAACAGTTAAAAGCCTGGGTTGATTATGCAAATGAAAATAATGCCGTAATTCTGTTTGATTCGGCTTATGAATGTTTTATCACAGATGAAAGTTTACCGAGAAGTATTTTTGAAATTGAGGGTGCAAAAACCTGTGCAATTGAATTTTGTTCACTATCAAAAACCGCAGGATTTACGGGTACAAGATGCGGATATACTGTTGTTCCGAAAGCTCTTGAGTTTGACGGGGTTAAGCTTAATAAAATGTGGTTAAGACGCCAGACAACCAAGTTTAACGGTGTTCCGTATATTATTCAAAGAGGTGCAGAAGCTGTATTTACACCAATCGGGCAAAAAGAAATTCAGGAAAATTTAGGTTACTACAAAGAAAATGCCAAGATTATTTCTGAAACTTTGAAAAAACATAATATTTGGCATATTGGTGGAAAGCATTCACCTTATATCTGGTTAAGATGTCCGAATAATATGACATCTTGGGAATTTTTCGATTACTTGTTGGAAAATGTTCAGATTGTCGGGACTCCGGGTTCAGGGTTTGGAAACAACGGAGAAGGTTATTTCAGGTTAACGTCGTTCGGAAGCCGTGAAAATACGATTGAAGCCTGTGAAAGACTTGATAAGTTTTTTGCAAAGTCTATAAGTCGATAAGTTTATAAGATGATAGGTTCTTTGCTGTTAATTATTCCCTCTCCTGGTGGGACACTAGCCGAACCGGCGAATGATGAGCCGAGTGAGACTGCGTGCCGTATGGCTGAGGGATAGGGTGAAGGTTTGCTAAAACCGTCATACTTTTGTCGGTTTAGTAAAACCGACCTACGTAACTTTTTTATTTTACCCCGTAAATCCCGTATCATCTAGTAAATTTTCGCCGTTATAGGATGCTACTGCCATTTGGTCACAGCGTTCGTTAAACTCGTGTCCCGCATGACCTTTTACCCAGATAAATTTTACTTTATGCGGTTCTTTTGCTTTCAAAAGTCTTTGCCAAAGGTCTTGGTTTTTGACAGGCTGTTTGTTTGAACCTTTCCAACCTCGTTTAATCCAGCCGTCTATCCAGTTTTGATTGAACGCGTCAACCAGATATTTTGAATCTGAGGTTAATTCAACTTCGCACGGTTTTTTTAGTGCTTCAAGCCCGATGATTGCCGCTAATAATTCCATGCGATTATTTGTTGTAACCTTAAACCCTTCCGTTATTTCTTTTTTATGAACGGTTCCGTTATCATCCTCGGCAACAAGAATTGTTCCGTAACCGCCTTTACCCGGGTTCCCGCTGCAAGCTCCGTCTGTGTATATTTTTACTAACATTTTTTCTCCTTTGTATTTTTTCGCTTAACAGCGATTTACCCTTCTTCAGTGATGTCCCATATTTCCAAAATATCGTCAGGAATTCCGTTTAAAAATCTTGACGGCTTTGATAGTACCATATTCATTGAGTAATCGTACATATCAACAGGATATGTGATATAAAGATTGTTTTTTGCACGAGTTGATGCGACATACATTAACCGTAGTTCCTCATCCATTTCTTCTTCCGAGTTAAATGAGTATGCGCTCGGGAACCTTCCGTCAACTGCGCCGATTATAAACACGCTGTCCCATTCCAAGCCTTTTGCAGAATGAATTGTCGAAATAGTCAGTGCCTCATCATCGGAATTTCTTTTATACATCCCTTCAACACTCGCATCAGGCGGTTCTAATGCCATATCGCTTATAAAGTCTTCAAGGTTTGAATACTGTGTCGCAAGGTATTGAAAGTGATCTAAATCTTTTTCACGTTTTGTAAAATCATCGTATTTATCTTTTAATATCGGTCGGTAGTAGGCAATAACTTCTTCAACGATATCTGACGGGCTTTTTGTTGCAATTTGGTTTCTTAATTTGTCTAAAGTTTTTAACATTGGAGTAATACTTGTTGCTTTATTTGACGGCAAAAGCTTAATATCAGGGTTTAATTGACCTTTAATTATCGGGATTACGTTGTTAACCGTTGATGTGCCGACTCCTTTTAATAATAGTAATATTCTTGTCAAACTTATAATATCATCAGGATTAATTATTACTCTTAAATGTGCAATAATATCTTTTATGTGCGCGGTTTCCATAAACTTTGGTCCGCCGAATTTTTGGTACGGGATTGCACGTTTTGAAAGCTCGATTTCAAGTGAATATGACATCCGCGCGTTTCTTGCAAGTACGCAAATATCAGATAAACTTACATCTTCATCAAGAAGTTCTAAAATCCTCTGGCAAATAAAATCAGCTTCCATTTGGGTATCTTTCGCGCAAATCAGTGCCGGAACGACTGGCGACTCAATATTTGAAAACAATGTTTTTGCGTATTTTTCTTTGGCTTTTGAAATTATTGCATTTGTGAATTTTAAAATATTTTGGGTACTTCTGTAATTTTGTTCAAGTTTAATTATTTTTGTACCTTCAAATATTTTAGGAAAATCAAGGATATTTCTATAATTTGCTCCGCGGAATGAATAAATGCTTTGCGCATCATCTCCAACTGCCATAACGTTGTTATGCTCAGAGGCTAAAAGTTTTATAACATCAGCTTGAAGAGTGTTTGTGTCCTGGTACTCATCAACCATTATGTATTGATATTGGTTTGAAAGTTTTTTGCGCAACCCCTCGTTATTTTCAAGCAGTAATTTTATATACAAAAGTAAATCATCATAATCAAGTACGGAATTTTCACGTTTATATGCAACATAAGCTTTGTGAATTTCAATAATTTTGTCTTTGCAGTGCGCAAATTGCGGGAATTCTTCTTCAATAATTTGTTTTGTCGGAGTCATTTTATTGACGCTTTTTGAATAAATCTCGTGAATTGTATGTTTTTTCGGGAACCGTTTTTCTTTTTTCGGGTAAAGCTGCCCTGTTATATGGTTTATAATATCTTCACAGTCTGATTTATCAAGGATTGTGAAATTGTTTTTAAGTTTTAAAAGTTTAGAATATTTTCTTAAAATAACATTAGCAAAAGCGTGAAAAGTTCCGCCTGCAACTTTTTCGCACCTGTCATCAAGTACAAGTGTAGCACGCGATAGCATTTCAGCGGCTGCCTTTTTCGTGAAAGTTAAAAGCAGAATATTTTCAGGCTTTACTCCGTCTTCAATAAGCCTTGCAACACGATATGTCAGTGTTTTTGTTTTGCCTGAACCAGCTCCTGCAATTACCAAAATCGGACCTTGTTTTGATATTACAGCATCAAGCTGGGCAGGGTTTAGTTCTGTTTCGTAATTAACTTTATAATCACTTTTTACACTGTCGCGTTTTTTTAACACGTATTTTTTACGTGTTAATTTTTTCTCTTCTGTTGTAATTACATTATTTCCCATTGTCTTGATTATAGCTCGGTTTTTTGGGGGGTTCAAGTATATAATGTAAAGTTTTGAAAATTTTGTTCTTATTCTGCTGAATTTTTTGAAAAATTTACCGATATATAAAAACGTGTGCATAAAACGAGAGATATTATGAAAAAATTTTTAGTATTTTTATTTTCAATTTTGGTGGTATTTAGTTTTTCGCTAAAAGTACAATCTACCGAAAACAGTAATAAATGGTGGATGTACCCGAAACAGTTGAAGGTATATATTCCGCCAAATCATAAAAGAACGGTTATGATGAAACACGCTTTTGCAGAGTGGACCAGAGTAACGGGCGGAAAACTTGCGTTTAAATATGCGCCTTCACCTAATGTCGCAAAAATTCAGGTATTTTTTGTTGATAAAATTCCAAACGCTGATAGAGAAATCGGTTTAACTCGATTTCGTTTTTCAAACAGCGGAAAGCTTTTAAGCGCTCAGATTTATATTGCAGAAAAAACATCCTCAGGGCGAGTCTTGGGAAATGATTCGGTTTATACCGTAATGCTTCATGAAATCGGTCATGCAATGGGAATTAGCGGACATTCCTCTGACCCTTTGAGTATTATGTATCCTGTAGAAGATGATAAACAGGAAATTCTTAAGTCGGATTTGAAAACATTAGCAGAGATTTACGGCTGGTAAGGAGTTATTATGAAGAGAATTTTAATTGTATTTCTGTTGATATTTTTATCAGGGTTTAATATTGTATTTGCTGATTACGGCTGGGAAAATCCGAAATCTGTTCGTACGTATATTGAACCTAACAGTAAAAAAACTTTGATGCAGGAAGCTTTTGCCAAATGGACTCAGCTTACAAACGGCAGGATTTTATTTAAGTATGTATCATCTCCTGATGATGCTCAAATTAGAGTGAGGTTTGTAAAAGATGCCTCAAAAGCTGCTAAAAATTTAGAGCAGGCAATAGGTGTTACTTATGCTACTTTTAAGGTTTCATCAGGCAGGGTATATTTAAATACTGCTGACATAGAAATTGCAGATCATGCACCAGGCAGTGCAGGTCGTTTGATGCCAAAAGACAGAATTTTTCGGGTAATGGTTCATGAAATCGGGCATGCAATAGGTTTTCAAGGAAATCATGAACATTCATCTGACAGACAAAGCATTATGTATCCTGCTGCAATTAGTCGAAATCAGGTTGTTACACCTGAGGATATGAAATTTCTGGCACGGCTTTATGGCTGGTAATATCTTTTTAAGGTTTTTGTATTCTTTCGTTTTTCCAACTCCAGCCGTTTGTGTGGTAAAGTTTTAGAACATCAAGGCTTAGTATTTGTTGGGTTTCGTTTATCGGTGTGTACATAATACTTGATTTTTTACGTTCGTTATGGGGTAAACCCAGTACATGTCCGACTTCGTGGAGCATTGTTGTATAGATATAATTTTTTGAGTATTTTTTTATGTCTTTCCCTTTTGAAGCTATACGAATTTCGGCTTTTGTAATTTTGTTGCCGCTAATATTTGTACTGTATGAAGCTATAGGACTATCTCCGCTTACTTTTTCCAAAAATGCAACATCAATATCCGCAGGACCTTTTTCAACGTAGTTAAATTTTATTTTATTTGAACTGACAGCCTGCCATTTTTGAAAAGCTCTTTTCATTGTTTCTGCGTATGTATCTTTCGGGATATAAACGTTTATTGTTGATTTTTGCCAATGCGGCGGAGTTGCTCTAAGTTCTGATGCCGGTGTCATCGCAAGTGCAACCGATGTAAATATGCATAAAAACCCTATTATTAGTCCTAATATTGATAAAATTCTTTTAATCATTCTAAATTCCTCTTTTGAAAAAATTATACTGTATATTTTTTCATAACACAAGGTTATGAAATTTTTTGGTTATTATATTCTTAATAATATTTCCGTATAGGCAAAGATATTTTACTATTAGTAAAAGTGGTATATACTCAAAGACAATAGATAGATTATAAAATTCGGTTTAATGTATAAATATGACTTTGAAAAGGTTATTTGGTAAAAATTTAAAACGAATAAGAGAAAACTGTGGTCTTACACAACAGGAATTTGCAGAGCTTGTAAATATGCAGCCTAACTCAATAGGGCAAATTGAAATCGGATATAAAGGTGTTTCTTTTACAACTCTTGAAATCTTTTCACAAAAATTGAATTTGGAATATCGTGAATTTTTCGATTTTCAACCTGATATTCAGTCTAAGAATATGTTATCAGCTTCAATTATAAATGAAATTCAAAGTCTTGATATTGAAACTCAAAAATTTGTATTGGGTAGTATCAAAAATTTTGTTAAATTATTAAAAGATAAATCATAATGTTTATGTTAATCATAACAGTGTCTTTCTGGATTGTGCCAAAATTAAAATCGGTGCAGATACTTTTATCGGACCAAATTGCGGATTTTATACGGCAATTCATCCGATTAATGCAAAAGATAGAATTTCAGGTATTGAATCTGCAAAACCTATTACAATTGGTAAAGGTGTTTGGCTTGGCGGTAATGTTGTTGTACTCCCCGGGGTTACAATCGGTGATAGGGCTGTAATAGGTGCGGGTTCTGTTGTAACAAAAGATATTCTGCCTGATGTCGTTGCTGTCGGAAATTCTTGCAAGGTTGTAAGAATTATTGCAAATTGATGGGAGAAATGTTATATTGAGAACAGTCAAAAGGAGGCAAAAATGTTAAGAAACAGAAATAAATTAGAGTTGCGGGGGGGGGTAACTTTTTAGGTTTTCTCCTGGGGGTAAATAGCAGGTATTGGTGTAATTTGTTCCGTCATTGCGAGGAGCATAGCGACGCGGTAATCCAAGACAAATTGCAGCTAAGCGGCTCGGCAGTAGGCAGCTCAGTTATAGTTCCTCTCCCGCATGCGGGAGAGGGTGTCTGGAGGACAGGAGAGGGTAAAAACGCAGCATTCACATTGGCTGAGGTATTAATTACCCTCGGCGTAATCGGTGTTGTTTCCGCGATTACGATACCATTCATTATCAATAACTATCGAAGAATTGCATATCCTACACAGTTAAAAGCTGTATATAGTAAGCTTCTTGTTGCGCAAAAAACTATTAATGATGAATACGGAACTCCTGATACTTGGCGGTTTTATCATTTTCAGGACGGAAATGAAGATATTTACTCTTCAGAAATTATAAACAGATATGCAATTCCGCTTTCTGCAGATTATAGAGGTCGTTTATGGTATAATCATGATAAATTAGGAGTTCCAAAGTTGGCTTTTATGCTAAATGGTCAACCTGCTCGAAATATCCCTAATTATTTGTATGGATTTGTTTATACTTATGGGCATATTTTAACTATGAAAAATGGAGCTCTAATTAATATAGTTTTTTCTCAAGCACCTGGTGGTGCGAATTGGTGGGAGTTGATGGGTAAAGGTATTTATGCTATTTTTACTATTGATATCAATGGCCTTTCAAAACCAAATATTATTGGTCGAGATATTTTTATGTTTAAACTTGTAGGTGGAAACAATTCGATAGTTCCGTATATGGATGATACATTAGATTGCAATAAACAGGGTGCAGGTTTGTCTTGTTCAAGAAAAATTATAGAAGATGGGTGGAAGATGAATTATTAAAGATATTTTTTAGCAATCTCAATTTCCTGCGCTTTAGTCAGTGCAGGATTTTTTATCTTTTCCTTTAAAACATAATCAAAGATTTTCGAATATTTGGAAGATGGCGGAATTCCAATATATAGCAAATCTTTACCTGTGATTTCAAGTTTTATGTGACGCAAATTATCTAAGTATCGTGTTGCAATTTCAGGGTTAATTGTTGCAAACATTATTATTGATTCTAAATTTACACCCTCAAATGCTTTGTAGATTACAAAGTCTGAAATGCCTTCTTCCCTTGCCTTTTGGGAGAGGGTGAGGGTACAATTTTTAAAATCATCAACAAATTTTTTCTCATTTTTGGTTAACGGCAAGTTTGAAATATCAGGCAAAAGTCCGATATAAATTATCCAAGGGGTATCAGGTTTGTACTTAGATATTAGTTTTTCTAAATTTATCCCCGGAAGCGTAAAATTACAAGGTGCGATAAGTTTATAAATACCTTCATTGACAAATTTTTCAAACGCAAGTTGAGAATTAAGATTAAACGTTTCAATCAGTTCTTTTTTTAGTCGTTTGTATGATATATTGTAATTTATGTCATTTAAGTACTCATCTTGAAGCTGTTTTGTATGCTCATCAAGTTCAAACCCGAAACGCACGGAAAATTTCAGTGCGCGTATAATTCTTGTTGGGTCATCAATAAAACTGTTATCGTGTAAAACTCTTAGAGTTTTTGTTTTTATATCATCAATTCCGCCAGTATAATCAATTATTTCACCAGTTAAAGTAGATTTAGCCAACGCGTTTATCGTAAAATCACGGCGCAAAATGTCTTCTTTTAAAGAACAGCCGATATTATTTACAACAGGAAGGTGCCCTTTTTGCGGGTAATTTTCACATCTGGTTGAAGCTATATCAATTTCCTGACCGTCAAGTTTAATTCTCACGGTTCCGAACGGTTTATTAATTTGTAGAATTTCGGCATTCGGAATCGTTTTTGCAAATTCAATGGCGTCCCCAACGTAGGTTATATCAACATCAAAACTTTCCCGTCCGAGAAGTTCATCCCGAACAACTCCGCCGATAAAGTACAGATTTTTATCCTTTAGATTGATGATGCTCATAGATTGATTTTAGCGTAAAATAGTGTAAAATAAAAGATATTAATATTCTGTCGCCCGTGAATCTGCTTGAGGCGGTGGGTGTAAAGAGGTCAAATTATGTTACAAGAAGCTACAAAAGCCTTAAATTCGGCATTTAATAACAGTTTTATAAAAAAATTAAGTCAATATCTTCACGATTGTGTACGTGAAGAAGTTAAGAGTTCAACGTTTCGTAACCTTAAAGGTGATAAAGATAACAAATGGATTTTTCTAAAAGAACAGGAAACTTTGTTAACCCAAGGGCTTGAGTATTTAAAACTTGACGGCTCTAACCCTAATTTGACCGAACTTATGCTTCAGGGTGATTCTTCCGCCAGAGATAAGTACTTAATCTACGGTTATATGTTTTTGGTTGGACGTAATGGTAAATCCCGTCGGCATAACGAGTTTTTGACCCCACTTTTATATGTTCCGTGTAAACTTGAACGCAACGGAGTTAATATTAACTGTATCTTGCAAGATGATGTATTATCGCTTAACACGGGCGCGCTTGCCGCGTTGATGAAAAAAGGCGAAGATGATGATGAAGTGGATTTGTTTTTGGAAGGGATTTTAGATGTTGTTCCTGATTTACCTATTACAAAAGAGAAAATGGATATTTTTCTGACCACTTTGAAATCTTTAATTCCAGATTTGGAAATTGCGTCAGATTCGTCACTGGATGCTGATGAAGATAATGTAACAAAAGACGAAACTCCGTCAAGGGATTTATCAGATGTTCAAATAACAGGTGATAATCTTGATGAGATTATTGATGATCAAATTCAGGAACAGAAACAAAAAGCTGCTGTCGGAGAGATTAAAAAACTTTCCGTAACCTATCAAAGCGCAATTATTTTGACAAAAAGACCCGCAGTTACAGCAGGTGTTCTGCATGAATTGATGCAGATAGCTGAAAAACCGAGCGGTGTTTTTAGAGAAACTACTTTAAGTGTTATAAATGATGAATATACACAAAGTGCGGAGAAAGTTTTCCCGCTAAAAGATTCAGATGATGCGTTTTATCCGATAACACCTTTAGCGTTGAGTGATTCACAAGAACGTGTTATAAAAAATGTTGAAAACAGTAAACTTATAGCAGTTCAAGGTCCTCCGGGAACCGGTAAATCACAAACAATAGTTAACCTTGTTGCGCATTTAATCGCTAACGGTAAAACTGTTCTTGTCGCATCTCGTATGGATAAGGCGGTTGATGTTGTAGCTGACAGGCTTAACGCTTTAGGCGCTCCATATTTGGCTTTGCGCGCAGGCAGATTGAATTATCAAAAACAATTAAGTCTTCAATTGCAAGAACTTGCATCAGGAAAATTTGCCTTAGATGATGATGTGGAAGATTTTATTTTTGCTGATGTGAAAGATATGCATAAACACCTTGACTGTATGCGTGAAACAGAAGACAAGTGCGAAAAAATTATTAAAATGGAAAAAGCCTGGCATGATTTGAAAGACGAAATTAAAGAACAATCTTTAAGTGTCGGTGAGCTTGAATATATTAAACGTCCGCTTAAAAAATCAGAAATTGATAATATTAATGATGTTATAAAAGCTTTGAACGATAATATGGAAAAATCAGGATTCTTTGCCTCTTTTGCAAATATGTCCAGTTTAAGACAATTAAAGAAAATTCTTGATATAAAAGATTTTGATGTTGAACCTGAAAACCTTGACAGGCTTAAGGTCGAGCTTGATTTTGTTACCCAGAAATGGAAATTAAGAAAGATTGAATCAGATATTCAAAAGACAGGCAACCTTCATGTGATGATGGAACAAATTCGTCAAATGAAAAGAAAACAAGGACCTTTAGCGATAAATATTTTAAAAAGTACAAGAAGAGAAGCTTTAAAAGCACTCTTGCGCGATGCTAAAAAAGTCAGAAGAATAAAAATTCATTCAATGGCACTTGTTGAGCGCAGAAAGAAAAAATCCGACAGTATTATGGAAGTTGAAGATTTCAGGCCGCTTTTGGATGCGTTTCCTTGCTGGTGTGTGACAACTTATGCCGTATCAGATTCACTTCCGTTAAAACCGGGGATGTTTGATGTTGCAATTATTGATGAGGCCTCTCAATGTGATATTGCAAGCTGTTTCCCTATTATGTACCGTGCGAAAAGAACGGTTGTTGTAGGAGATGATAAACAGTTGCCGCACTTATCATTCTTAGAAAAAGCTAAAGAACAATCTTTCTTAAGTCAATACGGAATCCCTGATAAATACCAGTTGATGTGGAGATTCAGGACTAATTCAATGTTTGACTTGGCGGATTACTATTCAATGAATTCTGTTATGCTTGATGAACATTTCAGAAGCTTACCTCCGATAATTAATTTCTCTAACAAAGAGTTTTATAACGACAGAATTCGTGTAATGAAAATGGATAATCCTGAGGATTGTGCTATTGATATAATTAATGTTCCCGATGGTAAAGTCGATATGGATGCAACACGTAATCTCCCTGAAATTGAATCTCTTGTTAAAACTTTACACGAAATTATTATAGAAGATGAACGTAAAAATCCTGATAAACCTGTTTCTATCGGTATAATTTCTCCGTTTAGAGCGCAAGTTGAGCAGTTAAAAATTTCTGTACCGAAAGTTTTATCTGATTACATGATTAAAAAACACCAAATAGAAATTGGTACGGCGCATACTTTCCAGGGGGATGAGAGAGATATTATCCTGATGTCTTGGGCATTTGCGAATAATTCTTATCCGCAAAGTATAACATTTTTGCAAAAACCGAACCTGTTTAACGTTGCAATAACACGTGCCAGAAGCAAGTGTATAAATTTTGTATCACATGATTTGGATACAATGCCTGACGGTCATTTTAGACATTATGTTTCTTATTTGAAACAATATAAAGAACGCCAAGCAGCGTTAAATAACAACGAAATTGACGAAAATATTTATAAAAACGCATTAGAACGTGAGATTGCGGACGAAATCAGAAAGCTTGAACATAAAGTTCAGGCTGGTGTAGAAATCGCAGGATTAAGTGCGGATTTGGTTGTTGATAATAAGTTTATTGTCGAAATTGACGGACTTGATGATAACAAAAAACTTCATCACATGTCAAATATGAGAAAACAAGCAATTCTTGAACGCTGCGGGTTTAAGGTTAAACGTATAACTTATCGTGAATGGCAGTATTCTCAAAAAGCATGTCTTGACAGAATTTTGACACTTGATTAGTTTTTGTGCCTGAAGCTTTTGCCGCCATTGTAATCTTCATCTTCTTCATGAACATTAAATCTGGTATAAGTCAGCAGTGCATCAGGTAAGCCTGCAATAATTAAAATTCTTTCAAATAAATCAATTACATGAGCATGATGTTTACTTGGAAGATATTCAGGAGATAAAGTCAGTGAAATTACCTGAGGTCTGATATTTTTCTTATCAATGGTTTTCATTATGGAAAGAAAAGTTTTTTCAAGTTCTTGCGGAGTTTTTTTGATTTCAAAATCTTCTCCCGTATCAAAGCCTGAATTACTCATATAATCAGCGTCAATACTTAAAAATACATCTTTTCCTTTAAAATCCGGAAGAGTTTCTTCCGTACAGGTTATTAGTGTAACTTCTTTAAACTTTGTTTTGTCTTCAAATAACAAATTATTATACTCATATCCTTCTACATACTCATTCATTAAAGCGTTTTTAGGATTAATCAGAAATTTTTGAGTATAGGGTTTTACGGTTAACGGCAGGAATAAAAATCTTACCATATCAGGTTTAAATACATTTCCGAAAACAGGGATTCCCCAGGCAATATCTATACCGTCGTGTTCGCCAAAATCATATCTTAATAGAAAGTCAAGGGCTTCTTCTTTTGGCATAACCCAGTATACTGTGTCAACATTATTGTTTTTTGCGATATATTCGTTAATCCAATCTTCAATTTGAGCGCCTTTTTCTTTAGAAATTCTTCTGTTGACGTAAATATCACTGTGGGTATCAAAGTTTATAAGAATTGAAGGAGACTTTATTCCTTGTTTTTGAGCGTATTCTATTACATCTAAAGCTTGGTTATGGTCAATGTTTGCATCAATAATTTTTGCATTTTGAACAACTCTTGCAATATATTTATCAGGATTCAGGTCGAAATTTTTTATTACAAATACAGTTCCCGCGCTTATAATTATTAATATAAACAAAATTATTGCAGTAATTATGATTTTACGTTTCATTTATCCTCCAAGCTTTCTTTTATTTTATGTTCAATTATAAGTAAGGTCAAATACTTATTAATTTTACAAAGATTATTTTTCAGCTAAGATAGAAATAACGGTTGAAATATAAAGAGGTTTAAAAATAATGAAAAAGGTTTATATAGAAACAATGGGCTGCCAGATGAATAAGTCTGATACCGAGCGTATGCTTGGTATGTTATCAAACTTTGATTATGTTGAAACACAAGAGCCAAAAGAAGCAGATTTACTGATGGTAAATACATGTTCTATCAGACAGTTAAGTGAAGACAAGGCGTTTAGCTTAATCGGAACCTGGGGCAAGTGGAAAAAATCAAAACCTGAAATTATTATAGGTTTTTGCGGATGTGTTGCGCAGCAAAAGGCTCAGGAAATTTTTAAACGTGCTCATTATGTTGATTTTGTATTGGGAACCCATAAGATTTATTCTTTGCCTGAAATTATAAAAGCTGTCCAAAACGGCGAAAAGGTTTGTGAATGTGAAGAAACTCATGCTACAGAAGATGAAAAGGCAGTAAAATATGAGATAAATCGTGTAAAATCGGTTAACGCGTGGATTCCGATAACAGAAGGCTGTAATAATTTCTGTACTTATTGTATAGTTCCATATACCAGAGGTCGTGAGCGTTCAAGATTACCTGAAACAATTTTGAAAGAGGTAAAAGATGCTCTTAATTCAGGGTTTAAAGAAATTACTCTAATTGGACAAAATGTTGATAGTTACGGTAAGGATTTTAAGGATAAAAATTATCGTTTGGCGGATTTGTTGAAGGAAGTCAACGCGCTTGAAGGTAAGTTTAGAATCCGTTTTGTAACATCATATCCTACGGATATTACGGATGAACTCATTGAAACAGTTGTAGAATCAGATAAGGTTTGTGAGTATTTTCATATTCCGATGCAATCAGGAAGCAGTGCTGTTTTAAAACGTATGAACAGACGCTATGACAGAGAAACTTATTTTAAAATAGCGCAAAAAGTTCGTGAAATGGTTCCTGATGTTACAATAACAAGTGATTTTATTGCAGGATTTCCGGGTGAAACCGAAGAACAGTTTGTTGAAACCTTAACCGCAATGGAAGAAATCGGACTTGATTATTCTAATACTGCGGCATATTCTCCACGTGAAAAAACAGTTGCTGCCCGTTGGGTTGATGAATATATTGACGAAGATACGAAGTTTGAACGTCTTGCAAGATTAAACGAACAAAACAGAAAATGCTGTCTTGAGTCAAATAAAAAATTCTTAGGTCGAGAGATGGAAGTTCTGATTGAGAATTTTGAAAATCATAAAGGTAAAAACGTTATAACAGGCAGAACCCGTAACAATAAAATTGTTCACATTCCGTATGATAAGGATTTAACAGGCGAATTTGTTAATGCAAAAATCGTTGGTGTTAAAACCTGGTATTTGAACGGTGAATTAATTTAATTCCAGGTTCTATATGACCCTAAGTATCTGAAAAACGAAGTTTTAGGACGAATTTCATTTATAACTTTCAATAAATTTGAGCCTTGAAGGTGTCCGTCAAAGCTTACTATAAATATATATTCTTCAGGTTCTATTTTTGAAGGTCTTGATGATATGTAAGATAAATTAATATCATTTTCTAAAAATATTTTCAGAATTTCTAATAACGCACCCGGGGTATGATTTGTTCTGAAAGCTACGGTTGTTCTGTCTTTATTGGTTGGCGTTGTTTCAATATCACCGATTAGAATATATTTAGTTTTGTTATTTATATCATCATTAATATTTTCTTTTAAAATATTCAACCTGAAAATTTCGGCGATTTTACGGTTGCCGATAGCAGAATATGTTAAATTGTGGTTAGCCAAATCTTTAGCAGCTTCAATCATCGTTGGAGTTTCAATAATATTAAGATTATATGGCATTTCATTGTTGATAAAATTCTGACATTTTGAAATAAGTCTAGGTGTTGCAATAACTCCTGTTATGCTGTAAAATTCTGTTGTTTTTGATAAAAGACAATATTCAATCGGCAGAGTTATTTCGGATAAAATTCTCAAATTCGGATTTTTAGAAGTAATTATACAGTCTAAAGATTCTCTTATTGTACCGTCAAGTGTGTTTTCGACGGGAAGTATGCCTAAAGTATTCGGATTTTCTGCGGTGTAGTCAACGATTTGTTTAATTGTTTTTAATGGACTTGATGAACATTGTAATTTGTATTTTTCGCAGAATACGTCTTTCGCCATCTCAGAAAAAGAGCATTCAGGTTCTAAGAAAACCATATTTTGGATACATTCAAAATTAGCCATTTACTTAACTCCGTATTTCAATTAGAATTATAACAGAAAAGGGGTAAATAGTGAAGATGTCTAACATAAAATTTGGAACAGACGGTTGGAGAGCTGTTGTAGGAAAAGATTTTAACGAAGAAAATGTATCAATTGTATCAAAAGCAATCGGAAAATATGTTTTTGATAATTACGGAATTTATAAACCTATAATTATCGGTTATGACCCAAGAAATATGGCAAAAGAATTTTCTATGCAATGTGCGCAGATTTTGAAAAATATAGGTTTTAAAGTTTTATATAGTGATAAAGTTATACCGACGCCTGTTTTAGCGTTTAATGCAAGATATTTGGATGCTTGTGCTGTTATGTTTACGGCATCTCACAATCCTCCCGAGTATTTGGGGATAAAATTTATTCCTGATTATGCAGGACCTGCAACAAATGAAATTACAGACGAAATTGTTTCAAGTTTTGGTAAAAGTACTCAATCTTGCGGCGTTGGTAAATTGATTTACACAGATTTTTCAAACGCTTATTTTAAACATATAAAATCATTGATTGATTTTGAAAAGATTAAAGATTTAAAAAAACATATTATTTTTGACGGTTTGTATGCTGCAAGTATCGGTTATTTTGACAAGCTTTTATCTGATAACGGAATAGAATATGACAGTATTCACATGTACCATGATCCGAATTTTGGAGGCGGAATGCCTGAACCAAAGCCTAAGTTTATGAATGAAATGATAGAATATGTAAAAACTCATGAAGGTTATGTCGGTTTTGCCAATGACGGTGATTCTGACAGGTTCGGTGTAGTTAATGAGAAAGGTGAATACGTTACACCAAATGAAATTATTGCAATTTTATTGATGCACTTAAGAAAGCATAAAAATTATACCGGCTGTTTAGTAAAAACTGTTGGCGGAAGTTTAATGCTTGATATTATTGCTAAAAAACTTGAGGTTGAAGTAGTTGAAACTCCTGTCGGATTTAAGCATGTCGGCGAAGCTATGCGCAAATACAATCCGATTATTGCAGGAGAAGAATCGGGTGGTTTGAGTATTCAAAACCATATCCCTGAAAAAGACGGTATTCTTGCAAATCTTTTAGTTCTTGAAGCCATGGCTTATGAAGGTAAGTCACTTGTTCAACTGCAAAAAGAATTACATGAATTTGTCGGATGTACATTTATTAATACAAGAGTTGATAAAAAACTTGAGAATGTTGAAGAGATTAAGCCCGTTTTGGAACAATTTGCGGCATTTGAAGAAATTGCAGGACAAAAAGTTATAAAGAAAGATTACAAAGACGGGGTAAAACTTTATCTTGATGATAACAAAACTTGGATTCTTGTTCGTCCGTCAGGTACAGAACCGCTTTTAAGAATTTATATAGAAAGTGATTCCCAAGAAAAAATCGATAATATTAAAAATTTTGTAAACTAGCAAATTAAATTTTGTTTGGATTTAATAAAGAATGTGTAGTAAAAAGAAAGGTAAAAAACATGGAAATAAGAAATAATACCCCAAGCTTTGGAATGGCATTTAGGAAACCGCAAGATATGGAAAAATTTTCAAGATATATAGTTGGTTCAGGTCCTGAAACTCTTGCAAAAAAAGGCTTGGCAAGAATAATAAAAAGACAGGCAAATAATGCTCATTTTGATTTAGAGTACAGACCGGGACAGGGTGTTGCAGTTGTCCCAACTTCTGCGAATGCTATAAACCAAGGTTTTAAGGAAACAGTTTACGGAAAAGGCACACGTTTTCTTGCTGATGTACGGGGGCGTGTTTCTGCAAAATATTATAGCGAAGATTACAAAAAAGCTTATGAAGCAGCTTCCGGACCGAAAAGAGCTTTGATGACAACAAAGAAAGTACTTGCATCTATAAGATCAATTGCTGCTTCTGTTATTCACCCTGAAGCAACCCTTCCTAATTCGTTAAAGGAAGCTTCAATGGTAGCCACTGAGTGGGCAGGGCGTGTTGAAAGTCGTATGGCTGATGATGCTGCAAAATTAGCAAAAAAACAAAAACTTGAAGCAGAAATAGGCTCAATATTTGAACCAAAGAAAAAATAAATTAAAAAAGATTGGTTGAAAGACCAATCTTTTTTGTTAACAAAACTAAACAAACATGGAAAAACACGGTTGACAGTGAGTTTTGTTTATCCTAAAATAAATATGCTGAAGTATAGTGATTAAAATATCCGAAATATATTCTAAATAGCGAACTTCAGGGGTGCCGGTCAGGATAGCTGATTGAGTCAATTAATCCTCCCCAAAAATCGGCAAAGTAGTACATAGAAAAAGAAAAAGGAATGCAAATGGCAAACAGCACTAAGAAAAACAGAATCAGAGTTTGTTTGAAAGCTTATGATCACAAACTAATTGATGTATCTGCTGAAAAAATCGTAGAAACAGCAAAAAGAACAGACGCTAAAGTAGCTGGACCTATTCCTTTACCTACAAAAAGACGTATTTATTGTGTATTGCGTTCACCTCACAAAGATAAAAAATCTCGTGAACATTTCGAAATCAGAACACATAAACGCATTATCGATATTTACGAACCGACTCAAGCCACAATGGAAGAGTTGCGTAGATTAGATTTACCGGCAGGTGTAGATATCGAAGCAAGATAGTTGCTAAGATTCCTGTCAATGAAAATTGAATAAGCATTATGCATAGATAATGTGATCTACTACCCGCCTAAAGGGTTCTGAGCTTAACAAAGGACTTAATAGCGGCGGCGGGAGGTGAAAGTCCTCCAAAGAGGTAAAAGGACAGCAAGCAAAAGTAGCGCTCGCAAGAGAAAGATGCAACTCCGAAATCGGGGCAGGAAGATCTGCACCAAGTAGGATGAGCAGGAAAGGTAAAAAATTATGACACTAGGTGTAATAGGTAAAAAAGTTGGAATGACTCAAATCTTTGACGAACAAGGTTTGGCTATCCCTGTAACTGTTATCAAAGTTGACGAAACTGTAGTTACTCAGGTTAAAACTGTAGAAACTGACGGTTATAACGCAATCCAAGTTGGTACAATTGCAGCTAAAGAAAAACACTTGACAAAAGCTCAAATCGGTCATTTTAAGAAAAATAGTTTATCAAACTACAGACATCTTCAAGAATTTCGTGTAGAAAATCCTCAAGATTACAAAGTAGGTGATAAAGTTGAACTTTCAGTATTAGAAAATGTTGAAAAAGTAGACGTAACAGGTAAATCAATAGGTAAAGGTTTCCAAGGTACAGTTAAAAGACATAACTTTGGCAGAGGACCTATGGCTCACGGTTCTAAAAACCACAGAGAACCTGGTTCAATCGGTGCAGGTACAACTCCTAGCCGTGTTATCAAAGGTAAAAGAATGGCTGGTAACATGGGTAACGAAAGAGTTACAATTACTAAATTGAAATTAGTTAAAGTTGATTCAGCTAACGGTTTAGTATTAGTAAAAGGTTCAGTGCCTGGATGCGAAGGCAGATTGGTAACAATCGTTCCGACAAGAACAAAGTGGAACTAATTTGCGTAAGCCGGTGTGAAGTGCCGGTGTCGGCTTGCGAGAGCAAGGCGAGCAGGGTACGGAACATTATGTGACCGCCGTTGTGAATGTAGCGAAAGCGAAATGAACGGACAAATCTTTGATTTGACAGGCGGAAAAAGTAAAATCAGAAAAGTAATTAACCCGCTCTTACCATATAAAACGGGAAACCGAAAGGGGTAAGCGGAAAGCAAAAAGGAAAAATAAAAATGTCAAAAGAAATATTAAGTACAAATGGAGAAAAATTAGGCGAAATTACTTTAGAAAAAAGTGTTTTCGGCGTAGAACCTAATTTACATGTAATGCACTTAGCATTGAGAAGACAATTAAATAACGCTCGTCAAGGTAATGCTTGTACAAAAACAAGAGCAGAAGTAGCAGGTGGCGGAAGAAAACCTTGGAAACAAAAAGGAACAGGACGTGCAAGAGCAGGTTCACTTCGTTCACCATTGTTTGCAGGCGGTGGCGTAATCTTTGGACCAAAACCAAGAAGCTACGCATTCAATATGCCTCAAAAAGCAAGACAATTAGCTTTGAGATCAGCTTTATCAGCTCGCGAAGCTCAATTGGTTGTAGTTAAAGACTTCTCAACAATCACAGAACCAAAAACAAAATTAATGGTTAGTGCATTAAAATCATTAAACGTTAGCGGAAAAGTTTTAATCATCGCTAATCCAAAAGCTGATGAAAACAAAAACTTGGAATTATCTTCAAGAAATATTCCTAGCGTAAAACTTTTATTACCGACTAACTTAAACGTGAAAGATTTATTGGAAGCTGATTTTGTTGTTATGACTGAATCCGCTGTAAATGAAATTACAGAAAGGTTACAATAATGAGTAAAGAAACAGAAAGATTATATGACGTAATTAAAAAGTCATTAATTACAGAAAAATCAGTGGCAGCAACAGAAAATGCACAATATACTTTCGAAGTAAAAAAAGATGCAACAAAAATTGAAATTGCTAAAGCTGTAGAATTAGCTTTTCCTGGAAGAAAAGTTAAAAAAGTAAGAACAGTTTATATGCCTTCTCACGAAAAAAGAATGGGATATAAATTCGGAAGAACGGATTCAAGTAAGAAAGCTATCGTAACAATCGAAGGCGAACCTATTGAATTCATCGGAGTTTAATTTAGAAAACTCCGCGGGGCGAAAAGGCATATGTCCCTAAAAAGTAATACAAAAGCCAATTAAAGGAGAAAATTAGAAATGGCAACCAGAAAAATTAATCCGACAACACCCGGACAAAGAGGTATGACAAAGAGTGATTATCAAGAAATCACAACCTCAAATCCTGAAAAATCGTTGTTAAGATCATTGAAAAAAACAGCCGGAAGAAATAACACAGGTAGAATCACATGTCGTCACAAAGGCGGCGGTGTAAAAAGATCATACCGTGTAATTGATTTCAAAAGAGATAAATTTGGCGTACCTGCAACAGTAAAAACTATTGAGTACGATCCAAACAGAAACGTAAGAATTTCATTATGTTTCTACGCTGACGGTGAAAAAAGATACATTTTAACACCGGAAGGTTTGAACGTAGGCGATGTAATCGTTTCAGGACCTGAAGCACCTGTACAAACAGGTAATGCAATGCCTTTAGAATTAATTCCGTTAGGTTCAATTGTTCATAACGTTGAATTAAATCCGGGCAGAGGTGCCGTAATGGTTAGATCAGCAGGTAACAGCGCTCAAGTTATGGCTAAAGAAGGTAACTATGTAACAATTAAATTACCTTCAGGCGAAATGAGAATGGTAAGAAAAGAATGCATGGCAACAATTGGTGCTTTAGGCAATTCAGAATTTAAAAACTTATCAATCGGTAAAGCCGGAAGAAAACGTTATATGGGTATCAGACCAACAGTACGTGGTGTAACAATGAACCCTTGCGATCACCCTCACGGTGGTGGTGAAGGTAAAACAGGTCCTGGCGGACACCCTAAAACACCTTGGGGTAAACCTGCTCTTGGTTATAAGACCCGTAAAAAAGGTAAAGCGTCAGACAAACTAATTGTTAGAAGACGTAAGAAGTAGGCGCGAGCCGGTGTGAAGCCGGAGCCGGGTTGCGATAAGCAATCCGGGCAGGGCGTAACACTACGATACCGCCGTTATGAACGAAACGGAAGTGAAGTGAATGAAGCAATCTTTGATTGCACAGGCGGTTAATATAAAAATAAACAACAAACTAAAAAAGGAGAAATAAATGGCACGTTCATTAAAAAAAGGTGCATACGTAGAAGAATCTCTACAAAAGAAAATCGAAAAAATGAATGCTAACTCTGACAAAAAAGTTATCAAAACTTGGTCAAGAGCATCAATGATTGTACCTGATATGTTAGGTCATACTATTGCTGTTCACAACGGTAAAACTCACGTACCTGTATATGTAACAGAACAAATGGTAGGACACAAATTGGGCGAATTTGCACCGACAAGATTATTTAAAGGTCATGCAGGTGCAGACAAAGCAAAAAGAGGTTAGTACAAATAATCCAAAGTGATATTTATATTAAATAAAGGATAAAAAAATGGAAGCAAAAGCAAAACAAACAGACATAAAAATGACAGCAAGAAAACTTCGTCGTGTAATTAACGAAGTTAGAGGAAAAGCTGTTGTTGAAGCTCAAGATATGTTACGTTTTATGCCTTATTTTGCAGCAAGAGTAGTTGAAAAGAACTTGAAAGCTGCAGTAGCAAACGCTCGTGAGCAATATGGCGTAGCACCTGAAGCATTAAAGATATCTCAAATCTTTGCTGACGAAAGTGTTACATACAAACGTGCAAGAACAAGAGCACAAGGTCGTATGTATTCAAGAATGAAACGTACATCACACCTTACATTAGTAGTTAGTGACAGCGTAAAATAGGTTAAAAACCTTTGATACGTAGCAAAATGAAATTAAGTAGAAAAAATAAAGGTAATTAAAATGGGACAAAAAACACATCCAACCGGATTTAGAGTAGGCGTCATCCGCAAATGGGCAAGCACATGGTATGCTAAATGGAAAGATTACGGTGTATGCGTAAAAGAAGATGACTTAATCAGAAAATTCGTTAAGAAAAAATTATATGCAGCAGGTGTATCAAGAATTTTGATAGACCGTAAAGCACAAAATACAACAATTACCGTTGTAACAGCAAAACCTGGTATAGTTGTTGGTCGTGGCGGTCAAGGTATTGATGAACTTCGTCAGGAAGTAACAAAATACATTGGCAAACCTGTAATCATCAACGTAGTTGAAGTTGCAAGAATTGATGCAGATGCTCAATTAGTTGCTGAATCAATCGCACAACAACTTGAAAAACGTATTGCTTTCAGAAGAGCAATGAAACAAGCAATGCAAAGAACCATGAGATCTGGCGTTCAAGGTATCAAAGTTATGGTATCAGGACGTTTGGGTGGTGCTGAAATCGCTCGTTCAGAATGGGCTAAAGAAGGAAGAATTCCTCTTCAAACATTAAGAGCAGACGTAGATTTCGGTTTTGCAGAAGCTGATACAATTATGGGTAAAATCGGTGTTAAAGTTTGGATTTTCAAAGGCAACTTAATGCCTGGCGAAATGGCAGACCAAAACATTAAAACAAAAAGCGGTAAAGACAATTCCGAAAGATCAGGAAGACGTCCGAGACGCGGTAGAAATGTTGAAACAACATCTCAAAACTAGTAAGGTATAAAAACAATAGGAGCAAAATATAATGTTACAGCCTAAAAAGACTAAATACCGCAAAATGAT
>CAMDYM010000011.1 GCA_945910425.1 uncultured Candidatus Melainabacteria bacterium
GAAACATAAGCTCTGCCAAGCTCTTGCATCTTTCCGCTCATAAATTCACCGATTTCACTCTGCGGAGTAATAGGATACCCAAAATAGCACTCACAACCCGCATTAACAGCAGCCTGAGCTATTGCATAATTTCCTTTCATTAAAACTTTTTTACCGGTTAAACATTCTACTGCCATAATATTACTTATCCTCTATAAACTTCCGTAATAGCTAAATCAGGACATCTTGTCGCACACATAGCACAGCCCAAACACTCACCCTTTGGATCACAAAATTCAACGACATTATTTCCGAGTTTATTTGTACGCTCGCTTACTTTTATTAACTTTTTAGGGCATTCCTTAATACATAAATAGCAAGCCTTGCACTTTGTTTCGTCTATAACAATCTTACTCATACTATCCCTCACTCAAAATACAATATAATATCATTCTATCACCAATAACAAATTTTAAGCAGTTAATCTTAACATTTGTAATAAATCTGCTTAATTAAATTTACTAATAATTTTAAGCCTGCTAAAATTAAAATATAGGGATAGATTTTAAGGATAATAAAATGGCTCAGGAATTAGAATTAATTGTTGAATTACTAAGGGAGATGAAAAACGCTAACAACACAAACTCACAGAGTTTTGACAATTTGTTGGCGGGAATAAATAATAAAATAGATGTTATGGGAAGAAACTCCGCATCAGCAGAGCTTTTAAAGGCTTACATTGGAGAACTTGCAAAAAACCTTGAGGATAAATATTCAACAACCCAATCAAGATTTACTGAAATAGAAAAAGCTTTAAGCGCAATGTTTAAAGTACAAGATGAGCATGTCAAAAATAAAGAAATTAAAGAATTATTCGAAATTTTCACTACAAACCTTAATAATTTCTACTCTGAATCCCGCCAGCAAAAAGCTATTCTTAACGGCATTGAAACAAGATTAGCTGATATCAGTACCGATAAATCAGACAAAGAAGATATCTTAAGAACAATTACGCTTTTGAGAAATGATTTCGAAAACCTTAATCACAGCTACAAAAGCGCCATTGATAGCGTTAACACGGACTTAAAAGCAATTATTTCTAACATGATAAAACTTGACCAAACAGACGCTAACACAAAAATTTCAGAACAAGTTGAAATCATGTACAAAGCAACAAACGACATTGTTAATTATTTAACATCAATAGACAAGCGCGATGAGAACCTTGAAAAAATTCTTTCTAACGTTGCAACAAACGAAAGTTTAAAACTTACTCAAGGTGTAATTGATTCTATTATAAAAAAATCCGAAGAAATCTCCGAAAAACTTACAACTTTAGCAGACAAAACCGACATTAACGGGCTTGAAATTGCGGCAAGCATTATGAATAACAAACTTGATGAAGTTGTAACAAAAGAATTATTTACCAAAATCGCAACAAAAACAGATGCGCTTATTTCTCAAACTGATGAAATAAAACAATCACTGGCTGACGTAACAAAAAATATTGACGCTCAGCCTGATACCAGAATGTTTGAAGACGCGCTTCAAAATCTGTTCAAACAATTTGAAAGTCTTTCTCAAGATATTAATAAACTTGATTATGCTGAAAATATTACAGAAATCGATACCCGCATTAATACTATTACACAAGAGTTGTCTGTCATAAAAAATATTGCATCAGACATAAATGAAGCGGTTATGTCAAAAGTTTTAACAGCTATTGAAGATATTTCTTTTGAAAACCAAAGTTATGATATAAAAAACCACATTTCAAAAATACTGTCTGAACTTCCGCAAAAAGAAGATATCGACAGAATTTTGGAAAACAATCTACTTAATAAAAGTGCCGTGGAAACTTTGATTGAAAAAACAGATATTTTAGCAGACAAACTCGATAACCTGCCAACTCATCAGGATATGGCAACTATTAACAACAATCAGTTAAGCCTTGTTGAAAACCTGCAAGAAGTTGCCCAAAAATCAGATATTGAAGAACTTGAAGCTAAAGCTGATGAAATCGAAGAAATGATCGATAAATTAAACTTTGATAATGAATTTGAACAAATTTATGATAAAACTTCAAACATTGAAAGCTGGCTTGTTGACTCAAAACTGAAAGAAAAATCAGACGAAATACTTTCCCAGTTACCTACAAAAGCAAACCAAAAAGACCTTATAGAAATTCTTTCAACATCTAAAAAAATCGCAACCGATTTGGAAGAACTTTCTAAAAATACTGATGCAAAAAAAGTAAACAGAACCGTTTCTGAAGTTTACTCAATGATTGAAGACTTAAAAAACGATTTCATTAACACCACAGAAATGCACAATGATTCAATAATCGTTGCGCTTTCAGAACTTCAACAATCAGCATCAAATATTGTAACAGTAGAAGATTTTGACCGTTTTAGCGAAGATTTAAAAACATTTATTGAAAATCTTACCTTAAATCTTGAAGCGCTAAAAACCGGTACCGCAACTATTGATACCTCAATTACCGAAATCAAAGAACTGCTTGAAACAAAAAAATCTCAGGCTCAAGAATTGGATTCGGCAAACAACAAATTATTATCACAATTTGAATCATATGTTTTGGAATTAAAAACAGCACTTGATAATACGGATTCTAACGCCCAAATCTCATCAAAATTAACAAACCTGGAAGAATCTCTTTCAAACTTGAAATCAACAAATGAAAGTACGTTATCTGAAATAATTTCAAGGCTTGAAAATCTGCCAAGTGCCATACCTTCAGATAATTTAGAAGATTCAACGTCAGAACTTTCCGAAATAAAGAATCAAATAAAAACTCTTGGAACTTCGTTTAATTCGTTAAACTTCAACAAAGATTCAAACGAAAACAATATCTCTGAATTTATCTCAGAAAAACTTGAAGAATTAAGCTGCGATATTGAAACACAAATAAACAGCGGATTTGTTTATAATACTGAACTTATTGAAGAAAAAACAGCGCTAATGCTTGATTTAATTAAAGAATTACGTCATTCAAACAGCGGAAACATCGACATGTATGAACGATTAACCGTTGCAGACAACAAATTAATTGATTTCAAGCAGGAATTAGAACTTGTAAACACCGATATTGTTAATAACATTAATGAAAGAAATGAAATTCTTATAAAAGAACTTACACCAATAAAAGAATTATTATCAAATATGTTATCTAATATGGTTCAATCAAGTTTTGGTGAAATCTTCGAACCGCTTGAAGTTGTCAGAAAATCCGTAAATGAAAACGTATTAGATCCTGATACAACCGAAAAGTTAGAAGAAATTTATACAAAAATATCTAATGAAATCAGTGCAAATGAAAATAACTTAAGAGATTTTATGTTATCAGATATTGATGCGGTTTTAATTAAAATTGACTCGTTAAAATCTGAACTTGAAAGTACAATATCTGCAATAACTCCTGCTGATGTATCAGAGATTAAAGAATTTAGAGAATTTGCAGCACAAATAAACGATTTTAGAAAAGAACAGCAGGAACTTTTTGAAAAAATTTCTAACGATATTCAAACTTCTATATCCGAACAATTTGTAAACCAAAGAGAAGATATTAAATCATTATTGGCGGTTTACGATAACAGCGGAGCAATTCTTGAGGCTATCGAAAACTTAAAACTAAAACTAAACAATTCAACAACAGATGATGATTTTGAAACTAACGAATATGAAAAAGAGTTTGAAACTTCAAAATTAGTTGAAATAAAAGAAGATTTTGAGAAATTTTCAATACTTTTAAGCGATTTGTCAGATAAAAACCCTGAACTTGAAGAAGTTCTAAACACTATAAAAACAAAACTTGACTCAGTACCTGAGGAAGATAACGGAGAAGAGATTGATATTATAGACGAAGAATCTGACAATTTTGATGTAGTTAAAGCTCTTGAACTCATGCAGGAAGATATCAAAAATCTTCAAAATGACATTAAAACTACAGGTTCTGTTGATAAAACATGGCTTGAAGAAGTCAAAAACTATATAGCAGGTGACGACATTCGTTCTATGCTTGCTCAAATCAACAGCAAAATCGATGTTTTAGCGCTTTCTGATAATACAGATTGGGTTGAAGATATAAAACAGGTAATATCTGATTTAGGACAAACTGATGTTAGCGGTTTCATTGAATCAAATAACGAGATTCAATCAATGCTTAACCTTATCAACGAAAAAATTGATATTCTTGCCTCAACCGATAATTCTGCCGATTTTGAAGATATCAGATTTACTCTTGATTCTATTGAGTCAAAGTTAAGTGCGCAAGAAAACGGAAACGAAGGTAAAAAATTATCTGACTCGGATGCTAAAATCACATCAATGCTTGAGGTTTTGAACCACAAAATAGATGTTCTTGCAAGTTATGATGACACAGAAACCCAGGATGCTTTAGATGATGTTAAGGCTCTAATTTTAGAACAAAAAGACAATCTTGATAAGCTTGATAACAACAACAATACAAACGCGTTTAAAAAATGTCTTGATGAACTGACCGTTGAAGTTAATAATATTAATTCAAACAACTCTCAGGAAATTCAAAAATCTCTGAAAGATATGAAAGAATCAATTATGGCTGCCGTTGTAACCATTTTTGAACAAGTATCTTTCATTGAAGAAACAGAAGACATTAAAGATTTTGTTGAAGAAAAAACCGACGAAATCAATAAAAACCTTGTCGAAGTAACCGAACAGTTAAAGCAAATAACCAACACTGATACGGATTATTCATATTCAATGCAGGATATTGAATCTGATTTGGCAAAATTAAGACTTGCACTAAAAGAACTTCAAGACTCCGAACAAGATACAAACTCAGAACAACTAACATTTATTATTGACAATATTAATCGTATAGGATCAACTGTAGAAGACCTTCAAAGTACAATTTCTCAAGAAGAAAATGTTTCAGATTCAATAGGGAAAATAATTAATGACCAACTGTCAACAAAAGTTGACAAAGTTACAAAGCTTATTGAACGCTCTAATAACTCCGATAAAGTTATGCGTCAGGCATTAATTTATATAGGAGAATGGATTGACTCAACAAGTGAAAGAATAGATAAAATTTCAACAAACTCAGATGAGATTGTTGATGTTAAATCTTCAATAGAAAGCTTAAAGACAGTAATTCCGCAGCACACAAATATACTTAACTCTATTGAAGAAAAATTTGATGAACAACAGGAACGATTAGCTTTCTTTGAAAAACAAATAAACAAACTTTGTAATATGGAAGACAGATTTGAGCAGCAGCAGGAAAGAATTGACAGACTTGAAATGTCTTTAGAAAAAATTCTTTCAGCGGTTGAAGAAATTGATGATTCAAAAGTTACAAGAAAAATTGACAAAATCGATAAACAACTTTTGAAATTAAGCACAAATATAGAGAAATTAGCATCATATGTTGACTAGTAATTTAATAAAAGAACTTAATAAAACTTTCCCCAAAGAAAATATCCTCACAGAAACCGAAGAGCGATATGTATATTCTGTTGATGCTTCAAATAATATTTTTGCAAAAACAGAGCTTCCTGACGCGGTTATTTTTGTAGAAACAATAGAGCAGGTTCAACAGATTGTCAAAATTGCAAATAAATATATGACACCGATAATTTGCAGAGGCGCAGGCACAAACACGGTAGGAGCATGCGTTCCTGTTCATGGCGGAATAATCTTGAATTTTTCAAAAATGAATAAAATTCTTGAAATTAATCCTGAAAATATGACAGCAAGAGTTCAACCTGGAGTAATTGTAGGAGATTTGCAGCAGAAAGTTGAAAAAATCGGACTTTTTTACCCTCCAGACCCGTCAAATTTAAAAGTTTCCACAATCGGCGGTAGTATTGCACAAAACTCAGCAGGTGCAAGATGTTTTAAATACGGTGCAACAAAAGATTATGTAATTGACATGCTTGTTGTAACAGCTGACGGAAAACTTATCAGAACAGGTTCAAATACAATTAAAAACGCCGCAGGATATAATCTTGGAAGTCTTTTTATAGGTTCAGAAGGAACACTTGGAATTGTCGTTGAAGCTACATTAAAACTTATTACAAAACCTCAAGCATCACAAGTGATTATGGCTTATTTTGATTCGGTTGAGGATTCTGTTGTAGCCGTAAATAAAATCATAGAAAAACAAGTTTGTCCGACTACAATTGATTTTATGGATAAAAATGCAATTCAAACAGTTGAAAAATATTATCCTACAGGGCTTTTAACAGATAAAGAATCGGCTTTAATTATTGAAATAGACGGTTATAAACAAGCACTTGAAATTCAGCGCAGTACAATTTGCGAAACTTTAAAAGAAAATAACGCATCAAAAATACAATTTTCATCAAATACAAAAGAAGCCGATAAAATATGGTCAGCCAGAAGACTTTCAATGGCAGCCTGCACCAAGCTTCGTCCAAACGTAACAACAGATGATGTTATTGTCCCGCGAGAAAACCTTGCAAAACTTGTTAAAGGGATTCAAGAAATCTGTACCCGCCACAAGCTTAATATCTGCATGGTAGGGCATGTGGGGGACGGTAGTATTCACCCTCAAATCCCGATTGATTATAACGACAAAGACGAATATAAGCATTACAAAATCGCAAAATCCGAGATTTACCACCTGACCGTAACCTTAGGCGGAACAATTTCAGGCGAACACGGAATCGGTTTAGAAAAAAAAGCCTACCTTCCGCACGTTGTCGAAGGGGGCGCATTAGATTATATGCGCCAAATCAAGAAAATCTTTGACCCGAATAATATCCTTAACCCTTATAAAATATTTTAGTGGCAAGGGGTAAATATAAAGGTGCCGATAGGATTTGTCAAGCTTAACGTCATTCCGATGGATGTGACATTTACCCCAAAGCTGCCGAGCTGCTTTCAGGGTGACAAGACTTGCTGACTTACTTATTATCCAAATCTATATCATAAGTATTACCACCATTGCCAAACAAACGACTGGTATTAGGACAATTACCCGACGGACACCAACGCTGTTTGACCGTAACATCTTTCCAAGGATAAATCACATTGATATCGTCAGTATACATCTTTTTATTCATACTATTAGTAAAATACATTACATACCTATCCTTGCCAAGCACATTCGGCCCCGAAAATCCGTTTACATCAACCAAAATCGGCCACTCATCATTACTGTAAAGATAATAACTCATCCCTGAAGCATCTATAAAGGCATAACTACCGTTAATACAACCTTTACCATTACTTGTTACAACTGAGCCTTGACCTGATTCTCCGTTACATTCCCAGCATTTTTTTGCATTATTCTCAAAACAAGTTGTTACACCCGCAAAATAAGCAGATAACGCTCTGAAATTCTTTCCAATCAAACCTTTACCTGTATTCGCTCCTGTTGAAACAAAACCGCCATCTGCTGTACTCACAATAGCACCGTCCTCAAGTGCTGATTTTAAAGCCTGGTTTAAGGTGCTGTAAGCCTTTCTATAAGATGCCTGATAACGTTTTTCACTAATTTTTGCCATTAGATTTGGGATGGTAAGTGCAGCAACAACACCGATTATACCAAGGGTAATTAAAGTTTCTGCCAGTGTAAAAGCTGCTTTTTTAACCCTCACATCCTTTTCTGTCCTTCGGACACCCTCTCCCGCACACGGGCAAGGGTAAACATTACAGTCATTCTTACGACAGCTCTTCTTGTAGGCGAAGAATGAGCCGTACAAGGGAGGGTACCCCTTGAGGGTAAAGTCAGAATCTGTCAATGTTGATCCTTCCCGTAGGGAGTATTTCATCAGCATGGATAGATTCCGGATCCGGTCCGGAATAACGTTACATTTGTCGAAAGGAGAAAAACCTAAAAAGTTACCCCCCCCGATTTTTGAAGCCCTGATTGAATTTTAGGCATTTTAGTATCTTTTTTCATATTTTTGCTCCTTTTTATTCATTATATCAAATTTGTAAACATTTGTAAATATATTATTTAAATTACTAAAGTTTTTCATTAATTGTTCCGATATAAAAGTTACGGTTACAAATAATGAGGTTTAAATATGGAATTTAAATTTGATGAAACTAGATTACTTGAACACAAAGATAATCCTTTTAACGAAAGTAACAGCTATTTAATTCTTTCCACAAATCGGGATGTGCAAGAAAATGAAATGAATAATATTATTCAAATCATTGATGAAACGGGAACCGAAGTAAATTGTACGTACGATAAATTTGTTGAGATATTTGATGAGGAGGGCTTCGCAGGCTTTATAATGTAAAAAAATTTAATATGTATGAAAAAGATTTAACAGGTACTTAAAAAATTTTTAAGTACCTGTTTTGTCGATTTATGATAATATAGATTTATGAGCGATTTTAAACATTACACGGTTATGAAAAACGAAGCTGTTGACGCGCTTGAATGCCAAAACGGACTTATCTATGTTGATTGTACTTTAGGCGGCGGAGGGCACAGCGAGCTTATTTTAAAAAGAATTTCACCTGATGGTAAACTTCTAGCTTTTGATATCGACCAAGACGCAATTGACGCAGCTTCTGAAAGATTAAACAACTATAAAAACCTTACTATTGTAAAAAATTCTTACACCAATATAAAAGAAGTTATGAAAAATCTTGGTATAGAAAAAATCACAGGCGGGGTTTTATTTGATTTAGGCGCTTCCTATCACCAATTGACAAAACAAGAACGCGGATTTTCGTTTATGAAAGAAGCACCGTTAGATATGCGATTTAACATGGAGTCTGACTTTTCGGCGTATGATGTTGTAAACAAGTACTCAGAAGACGAACTTGTAAAAATCTTTTCAGAATACGGAGAAGAACGTTTTTCTAAAAGAATTGCCAAGGCTATAATTAACTATCGTAGAAATAAAATAATAAATACGACAACAGAATTAGCCCAAATTATTATCGACTCCACACCTAAAGTAAAATCATCCATACACCCCGCTACAAGGGTGTTTCAGGCTATCAGAATAGAGGTAAATCAAGAGTTACAAAATGTAAAAAATACATTAAATGAAGTGTTGGATTTATTAGACTTTGGTGCTATAATTAGTGTAATAAGTTTTCATTCACTTGAAGACAGAGTAGTAAAACAGGTTTTTAAATACCATTCTACCCGTTGCCATTGTGAAAAAAACCAAATGATATGTACTTGTCCTCCACCTATTTTGGAGCTTGTAAATAAAAAACCGATAATGGCAACAGAGCAGGAGATAAGAGAAAACCCGCCTTCACGAAGCGCAAAGTTAAGAATTGCAAGATGCATTCGAAGGTAAGAGAGTTACAACAGTAAGTTTATTGGCAGGTAGTTTAGGGAATGAATTTAAATTCAGCAAGAGTTACAATCGAAGAACAAGAATCACTTTATCGTCAAAGCAATTACGCCCAGAACCCGATAAAAAGTGATAATTCCGTTATTGAAGGAGCATTCTATCAAGTCAAACCAATGACAGTAAGAGAAATGGTTACAAGAAAAATTAACAAATCCCTTTGTTTCTGTCTTGGAATTGCAATTGCAGTAACTTTTGTAAGCTATTACATAGCTATGAATTACGAAGCTAAACTTAATAACCTTGATAACGAAATTGTAAGACTTAATGCCGAAAATCAGGATTTACAAGCCGAACTTGACAGATTTAAGTCATTCAACAACGTTGATACCAAAATCGGTGAATATAAATTACTCCAAAAAGCCGAAAAAGTTATTGAAGTTACAGCGCTAAATACCGCTCAAAAGGAAATAGAACACCCTATTAAAACAGCATCCGATAGCTTTAATTGGGCTATAGGCTATTAAGCATAAGAAAGTGTTTCAAATATAGGAAAAACCCCGAATAAATAATAAACTGTTTTTGAATCCCATTCGTAAGATTTTAAAATAGTAATTCCTAAAAACTTCATGCAAGTTTTCCTTCTTATAAGGTTTTTCGGTCGCGATGTTAAATTATGTTCTCTAAAAAAGTCTAAAACCATTGCTTTTGAACGTAAAGAATCAGAACGTTTTTTATCCGATTTTCTCATTGTTTTAACCGTAGAGTTCCCATTTGTCCAATAATTGTAATAAGTCCCCGGAACCGTCACTATTTTATTTGAAAAATATACAGCCCTTGTTACAAAATCAACATCCTCAAAAAACATTCCTTCAACAAATCTTAAATTTAAACGCTCAAACAAAGATCTTCTGTAAACTTTGTTCCAAACATAACACATATCCGGAACCCGAGCTGCATCAACTTTTTCCTGAGGTTTTGTATAAACTTTTTCTTCTTTATAATTAATTCTAAACTTTTTATATTCTTTTCTAACCCTTAATATTGACCCACAGGCAATATCAGCATCATTACGAACCGCAGCATCTATAAGTTTTTCATAATAATCAATATCAACCCAATCATCTGAATCCATAAATGTTATAAATTCACCGTTTGCAGCGTCCATACCAACATTTCTGGCTTTACCCTGTCCTGAATTTTCCTGCGAAAAGACCTTCACCCTTGAATCTTTTTTTGCAAATTCATTACAAATTTCAAGACTGTTATCCTTGGAACCATCATTAACTAAGATTACTTCAATATCCTTAACGTTTTGCCCCAACAAACTATTTACACATTTTACTAAAAACTTTTCGGCATTATATACCGGAACAACTATACTTAATTTAACCATTTAATAATAATCATCCAAATAGAAAACGTAAACAATTGTCCATTTGTCTGACTTTGACTATAAGTAAAAGTCAGTTGACCTAATACTTTAGTATAATATTTTTAAAATTTGTTAAAGTTTTTTTTAAACATGCCGTCTAAAAGAAAAGAAGGTATATATTTAAAGGAAAATTTATGGATAAAGAAGAGAAAAAACAGTCAGGAGTATCCTTATTTGGTCAGTCTGAGTATTTAACAGGAGCAGATCCTATTGAAGAAATGTTTGCGCTTAACCTTGGCGACTTTATATCTGAGGCACTTATATCTGAAGACTTAGCAAAAAAAATAAGTACGTCTGTTAATAAAAAAGAACGACTGCAAAATCAGCTTAAAGAACTTACAGATATTTACTCTTCAAAAAATACGCTTTGTGTCCTTAATTTTTCAACAGGCGAAGAATCTGTAATTTATACATCTATCGCCAATTCAATTGTTCAAATGCTTGAAGTTGAAGAATGCCGAATTTATCTTGTTAAAGATTCAGGAATAGTTCTTGTCGGAAACTCTTCTCAAAACAATAACGAAAATAATATTACAATTAGCGATTTACTATATGAAGATATAATTAATAGAGATAATTCAACATATATCTCAATGAAAAGTTCAACAATGCCTGTTGGTATGATAGAGGTAAAACACCACTCTCAACTTAGTGATAATTATCTTGAACTGATAATAAGTATAGCAAACCTTTTAGGTACAACAATAACGCTGCAAAACAATATAGAGTTAACAAATAAACTTATTTCTAATTCAGAAACTTCAGAAGCAGAATTAAAACAGGAAAGAGCTGAGTTAACGGCATTAATCGGAGATTTATGCGATTATCAGCAAAACTTTGTAGAAGCTTTAGCAGACGCTGTTGATAAAAAAGGTCAATACACTGTTTCTCATTCAAGAAATACCGCAAAACTTGCAAGAAGCATTTGTAAAGAGTTGGGCTTAAACGAAAAAACTACAGACCTTATTTATTATGCAGGATTATTACAAAATATAGGAAAAATAACATTGCCTGAAAAAATCTTTGCAAATAACGGTAAGCTCTCAACCGAAGAATTACAGAAAGTTCAAAACCATACAAATATCGGGGTAAACTTACTTATGAATATTAACTTCTTATCAGAAGTTGTACCGTATATAACATACCACACGGAAAGAGTTGACGGTTCAGGTTCTCCTGAAGGATTAAAAGGTCAATCAATCCCGCTTGGTTCAAGAATTATAGCAGCAGCAGATGCATACTCTGCTATGACATCCGATAGACCATACCGAAAAGCAATGGAACCTGAAAAAGCACTGGAAATCCTGCGCTCAGAAACAGATAAAAAGTGGGACAAAGATGTTGTAAACGCGTTATCAAACATTGTAAAATAATAAAAACCCTGAAAATATCGGGCGAAGCTTAAAAGCTTCGCCCGTTTAGTAATTAAAAAATCGTAAACACTTAACTTAAATATTCACCCATTTTACGAAACTTATCATATCGTTGATTTCTTAAATCTTCTCTTGACATTCCTGACAACTCATCCAGTGCACTTAGAATAGTTTTCTTAACTTCTGCTGCCATAGCATCATAATCGGTATGAGCACCGCGAGTCGGTTCCTTAATATCCCCGTCAATAATACCATGCGCCATCAAATGCGGAGCTGTAATTTTTAATGCTGTAGCGGCTTCCAAATTTTTAGACGCATCACGCCACAAAATAGAAGCACAACCCTCAGGTGAAATAACCGTATAGTAAGCATGTTCAAGCATATAAACCTTATTAGCAACAGCCAAACCTAAAGCTCCGCCGGAGCAGCCTTCACCTGAAATTATTGCAATAACGGGAACGCCTAATTTTTGCATCTCTCTTAAATTAGTCGCAATAGCAGCCCCTTGCGCATGTTCTTCTGCGCTAATGCCGGGGTATGCTCCCGGTGTATCAATAATAGTTACAATCGGAATATTAAATTTATCAGCATGCTTGAATAATCTCAAAGCCTTACGATAACCCTCAGGCTGCGGCATCCCAAAATTATATTCAAGGTTTTCTTTTGTAGACTTACCCTTCATTGTACCGATAATCATAATCGGTCGTCCGTCAAGTTTTGCCAAACCGCCAACGATAGCTCTATCGTCAGTTCCGACCCTATCTCCGTGCATTTCTACAAAATCAGTACAAATATTATTAACATAATCCATAAAATTTGGACGTTCAGGATGTCTTGCAATTTGCATTTTCTGTGTCGGGTCAAGGTTAGAGAATAACTCTTTTTTGTAATCCTCTGCTTCTTGTTCCAAAACTTCTATATCTTTATTTAAATCCATGCCGGACTCCAAACTCATTTTTTTCAATTCCTCAATTTTTTCTTGAATTTCCAATATAGGTTTTTCAAAATCCAAAACCGTTGCCATATTAAACACTCCTTATTCATGCATTGCCAGAATATTAGACAATGTTTCTCTAAGATTTTTACGTGAAGACACAACATCAACCTGCCCGTACTTCATAAGGTACTCGGCAGTTTGAAAGTCAGACGGTAATTTTTGTCTGATAGTTTGTTCAATAACCCTTCTTCCCGCAAAGCCGACTCTTGCACCTTGTTCAGCGACAATAATATCACCTAAAGTCCCAAAACTTGCAGTAACTCCACCAAATGTTGGATCGGTAATAAGGTTAATATATAACAACCCCGCTTCATCAAGTCTTGCACAAGCACAAGAAGTTTTTGCCATCTGCATTAAACTTAAAGCACTTTCCTGCATTCTGGCTCCGCCTGATGACGTAATAACAAGAACTGGTAAACGTAACTCAATAGCTTTTTCCATAATTCTTGTAACTTTTTCACCAACAACGCTTCCCATAGAGCCGCCCATAAAATCAAAATCCATAACGGCAGTTGCAAGCCTGTGCCCCTCTATAGAAGCAATACCCGTAATAACAGCATCATCCATGCCTGTTTTTTCCTGAGCAGCTTTTAATCTGTCTTTATAAGATTCTGTATCAACAAACTCCAGCGGATCAGTAGGCTTAATTTCTGAAAATAACTCTTCAAAAGAACCTTCATCAAACAACTGCTTAATTCTTGTTCTGGCGTTAACCCTGAAATGATAATCACATACAGGACAAACCATATCATTTTCTTCTATATCTTTTTTAAGCAACTGCGCATCACAATGTACACATTTTGTCCACAAATCCGGATTTGCTTCAATTTCGACTCTTGCTTCAAGAGCTCTTCTTTGGATTTGAGCTTCTTTACGCTTTTCAAACCAATCTTGAACTGTCATATAATATACCTTTTTAAATCCCTAATTAGTAAAATCTTATTTACTTACAAATATATTATACATAAAAACAAATTAATAGCAAAAAGGGTAAATTATGTTAACAAAAAGAGCCGAATTAAAAATTCGACTCTTTAATACTTATTATTTATTCTACGGGCGTTTTTTTCGTAACCCGATACCGTAATTGTCCTGGTTTGAGTATTGAACAAGTTCAGGTGTACCGTCATCTTTCCAGACTAATGTATACTGATTAGAATCCAATTCATGACCATTCATTGATACGCAAGTGTAAATCGGTCTGCCTTTATCATCTACTCCGACTTTTTTATATTTATAAACATGGTCTTCGCCTGATGAATTATCAGTAATTGTAAACTCATCAGGATTTGTATTGAAACTTTTTGTTTCAAATTTTCCTGAAATATTTTGAGTTCTTCCGCTGTCATCTCGGCAAACCATTGTCTGTTCTTCCTGTTTTAAATATTCAACCCAACCGTTTGCGTTACCGACTTCTCCTTCATGAGGCTTTGGAAGATCATCAACATTAACTTCATTATGATCTCCGACAATAATAATAACCTGCCCGTTATTATCTCCGACATCAACGCTTTGAACCTTGACTTCTGATGCTGATTCAGGTTTATTTTCAGTCCCTTGCGGAGTTTCAGGAGTTTGAACTTCTTCTGCGGATTCAGCGTCTTTTACGCCTTGAGGTTCTTTAATCTCTTGAGTTCCATATTGGCGTTCTAAACTTAATCCCGGAAGTTTAAACGCATCATCAGATTGAATGAGTGGAGTATATCTGTTTCTATACAACAGCTCCGGCATATACAATTTTGTTGTATCCTTTGCCCAAGAAGGCTGTTGAAAACCTAACTGCGGTTTCCACTCCATAGTCGGAGTTCTCATAGCAATCTCAAATCCCATTATCAATTCCCCTTTCGCTTTTTCAAGCCTTAATATCCCCTACATATATAAGTTTTATATAAATAAAAAATTGCTTAATTACATGAAATACACTTTACATTTTGTAACAAAACGCCCATCCCCAAAATGAGAATGAGCGTTTTTATATTAACTTTATTAATCTATTTGTTTTCATTTATTTAGTTAGCAGTCTGTAACGGTTGGCTAGTGGGTTTAGATTTCTTAACCTTTAATCCTGAACCGTAATTGTCTTGATGTTCGTATTGAACAAGTTCTGGAGTTCCATCTTTTTTCCATTCCAATGTATATTGGTTATCCGTTGAGATTTCATCACCGTTCATTGAAATACATTTATAAAGAAGCTTACCATCATCAGTAATTCCAACTTTTCTATACAAATAGGCATGATTACTTCCGGAAGAATTATCTGTAATTGTAAATGCCTCAGGATTTAGTTCATACGTATCAGGAGCTACTATCTTAAATTTACCGCTAATATCCGCTGTCTTTCCGCTTGAATCCCGGCAAACCATTGTGGTTTCTTTTCCATGGGTACTTCTCCAATAATCTAAATGTTCGTTAGTTTCACCGTTTAAAGGCTTAACTCTTTGCCCCGGCTCACGCATCTGATCTAATTCTTTGGCAACTTCTTCTTCGGTTAAACCTTGTCCTATTTGTCTATTTTCAGAAGCTAGTTTCATGCCGTTGTTTTCAGATTTCGGACTACTTTCACTTACGGACTCTGAATTATCCGGATTACTTTCAACAGACAAGCCTTTAAGTTTAAAAGACTGATCACTCTCAACATCAGGAATCTTAAGGGTATCACCCGCAAAAATCAAATTAGCATTTTTAATATTATTCGCTTCTTGAAGTTGTTTCACAGTAACACCAAATTGTTTTGCAATACTAGACAAAGTATTACCCGCTTTAATTAAATAACTCGTCATAATAAAGTCCTTTCTTTTATACTTTCTAATAAAATTCTCTTATATAAAAATAAAAACGACATTAAAATTAAAATTTCAAAAAAATTAAAACAACGTTACATTTATTTATAAACCTGTATCTCTGTGATGCTTTCTTATTTGTTCGGTTAATTCTCCCGAAATTTTTATATTTTGAAGCGACATATGATATTTTCTAATATTTGCAATAGTTTCGGATTCTTCAAGCAAATTTCTTTCAGGTTCTTGTTTTACGGTTTCCCGAACCTTTTCAAACTCTGTTTTTGCTTCTTTTGAGATAATACGAGCAACAACTTCATCTAAATCATTTCCCGAAACTCCGTATTTTGAGGCAATTTCAGAAACTGATTTACCTTGCGGGAATGTGTAAAGCCAATTAACAGACAATCTGTCACCCTCGCCGACATGTAAAACTCCTTTTTGATGAGGTGTGTACATAATATCTTTTTTAAACGGGCTATGCCCTAAACCGACAGCATGACCGATTTCATGCAAAATAGTATGATAAACTTCCCCCTCATCCATATAATCAGCATGAACCAACCCGTCAGTTAAACCGATAGAAACTTCCGCGCTATATAACCTGTTTGCTCGGTCATACTGAAAATAGCAATGTCCTAAAGCCTGACGTTCAACCCTTTTCCAATCAATGTTTACATTAGATTGTAATAAAGTATCAACAATAACAAACGACACTTTTCCGTTAGAAACTCTGTGCCATTCATCCAAAGCTTTTTTTACAAAACCGCGGTATTTAATATCCTGCCCCTGTTTTGAATAAAACTTCATCGGAGCAATATAAACCTTTAATGGCATCATATTCCAACGAATTAATCTACCGTTTTTTACGGATTCTTGTAAATAGGTTTTCTTCTCCATATTTTTATTGTATAATAAAATGTGCTATAAGAAAAGTAAGAGTATAATATATAAACACAGACTAAGGAGAAAAATTATGGGAATGAATTTAATGAACATTATGAAACAAGTTCAAAACGCTCAAAAAAGAGCAGAAGCTGTACAAAAAGAACTTGCTGACATGGAGATAACAGGTGAAGCTGCTAACGGTTCAGTAAAAGTAATTTGCGACGGACAAGGAAAATTTAAATCAATTAAATTAGCACCTGAAGTTATTACACCTGAAGATCCTGAAATGTTAGAAGATATTATTGCAACAGCAATGAAACAAGCTAACGAAAAAGCTTCTAAACAAATGGGTGAAAAAATGAAACAAATCACAGGCGGTATAAGCATTCCGGGATTAAATTTCTAATGATTTACCCGAAAGCAATAGCGGCTCTGATTGAGCAGTTTCAAAAATTTCCGTCCGTAGGACCAAAATCAGCCCAGAGAATGGCATTTCACCTGTTGAGAATGCCTATGGCTGATGTTGAAAATTTTGCAAAAGCAGTAATTGAAGCAAAAGAAAACACTCATTCGTGTGAAATTTGCTTCAATTTATCTGCGACAAGTCCTTGTGAAATTTGCTCATCTCCAAACCGTGACCGCTCTGTTATTTGTGTGGTTTCAGATACAAAAGACCTTATTGCTATTGAAAAAACAAACGAATTTAAAGGTTTATATCATGTTCTGCAAGGTTTAATATCGCCAATTGACGGAATAGGAGCGGATGATATAAGAATAAAAGAACTTTTAACCAGATTAACAAATGATGAAGTAAAAGAAATAATTTTAGCCCTAAGCCCGTCAGTTGAAGGGGAGGCAACAAGTCTTTATCTTACTAAACTTATTAAACCTTTTGGAATAAAAGTTTCCCGTATCGCGTTCGGTCTGCCAGTAGGCGCAGATTTAGAGTACGCTGACGAAATGACAATTGCAAAAGCTATTGAAGGCAGAAGAGAAATTTAATTAATATAACTTAATAAGCACGCAATTTAAATTTTCAGGGTATTTATATTATTTGTAATGCAAATTCAAAACTACAAACAAAATTTTACCCCTCAGTTTAAAGCCTTGCATATCGCTGATGCAGGAGATTTAAGCTTGTATAAAATTACCGATTTATCCGATAAAAAATACATCAAAAACTTAAGTGAAAGAATAAAAATAAAAGAATTAATGCCAAACCTGGGCAAAGATGAAAGCGACAGGTGGCAGGAAATGCTTGAATACGCAGTAGATAATGCGCAATACCCTGAAAATATTACATACCTGGAAACTCACAATAATAAACCGTGCGGAATAATAACATTTAGAACCGAAAATAAAACTACGTTCCTTGACTGTATTTGTACTTTCCCGACAGAAATCGGTAAAAAAGTATCACTTGCAGGAAAAACGTTATTTTATCAAATGTTTAAAGATATTCAAAATATAAGAAATTCGCGGCTTGAACTGGAAGCCATAACCAACGGACCAATTGATGTTGTAAGCAAATATGAAGACTTAGGCTTTAAAAAGACATCAAGAGTTTTCCCGACAAAAGTTGTTATGGAAATAAACAGTTCAAAGATTAAAGAAACATTGCGCAAGCTAACAGAGCTTGTTGATTACAAACCCGTTACGCCTGAAAAAATTAACTTAAATAATACCTTGGACTAAATTTTACGTTTAATATATTCAGGCAAAATTTCAAACACATCACCAACTATTCCGCAATCTGCGATATCAAAGATTTCAGCATTTTCATCATTATTTATAGCAATAATGTAATCAGAACCGCTCATCCCGACAGTGTGCTGAATAGCACCCGAAAGTGCGCAGGCAATATAAAGTTTTGGGTGAACAGTTTTTCCAGTCTGCCCGACCTGAATTGAAACAGGAGCCAGCCCCATTTCAACAGCACCGCGTGTTGCTGCAACAGTTCCGCCGATAGTTTTTGCAAATTGTTCCAACAATTCAAAACCTTTTTTATTTTTCAAACCCTTGCCGCCTGCAACTATAATTTCAGCAGAATCAAGCTCGTTAATTACAGAGTCCAATGTCTTTTCAAAATCCAAAACCTCAACACGTTTTGGCAAATAAGCGATATTAACGGGACAAGAGACCATTTCAGTATCAAAATAATTAATATCCTGATTAATTTTAAAAACATTAGGTCTGACAGTTGCCATTTGCGGATAGTTTTTACATAAAATCGTTGCCATTAACTGACCGCCAAATGTCGGACGGGTCGCGGCAAGCTGTCCTTTTTCGTTTATATCTAAATCTATACAATCAGCGGTTAAACCTGTACAAAGCATTGAAGACACTCTCGGAGCTAAATCACGTCCTTGATTAGTCGCACCAATCAGCAAGATTTCAGGCTTTACTACCCCGACTAAATCAACAAGAAGTTTTGAATAATAATCGGTTGAATAATCCCTTAAATTATCGTCCTCAAAATAAAAAACTTTATTTAATCCCTTATTTTGAAAGGATTCTTTGAAAGAGTCTACAAGTCCGGGGCGGGCAAAAATTACCGCGTTAACGTCAACCTTGCCAAGCTTTTTTGACAGTTCATGCGCTTTATCGACAAGCTCGTAAAACACCGTATGAATATATTCATCCCTCGTTAATTGAGCGTATATTAAAATTCCCGAATTTTCTTTATTTGTCATTATCAAAAACTCCTAAAGAGTTAAGTTTTTCATCTAAAAGCGCAACTGAATCATCCAAATTTAACTTAAACTTTTGCGCATTATGTGTTGAAACATTACGAAAAGCCTTACTTACGTACGTAGGCGAACCTTTCAGCCCGCAATTTTCAGGAGCTAAATCAATTTCAGCCATGGAAAGTGTTTTTATTTCTTTTTTAGACGCGGAAATAATTCCGCCAATCAACGGACGCTCCGTTTCAAAATCCTGTTTTAAAACACACACAAGAGCAGGCAATGTCGTTTTAACTATTTCAACCCCGTCTTCAAGCTCTTTTGAAACAGTCAAAGCGCCTTTCTCAAGTCCGACAATATTTTTAACATACGTAACCTGAGGAATATCAAGGAAATTAGCGATATTTGGACCTGTTTGCGCTGTATCTCCGTCTACTGCAAACTGCCCACATACAATTAAATCAAAATCAGGCATTACCGTCCTAATCGCACTTGCGATAGTTAGCCCTGTTGCGTAAGTATCAGCTCCCGCAAATTTCCTATCTGAAATCAAAATCGCATCATCACACCCTAAAGCTAAAGCCTTACGAAGCATATTCTCAGCCTGAGTTGGTCCCATTGTAAAAACGGTTACGGTTGAATCATCCGCCATAGCTTTTAACTTCAGCGCAAAATCCATAGCGTAAAGGTCATAAGGATTTATAACGCTTTCAACGCCCTCTCTTTGAATGGTATTATTTTCGGTCCACCTAATATCTGTTGTATCGGGAACCTGTTTTATACATAACGCGATTTTCATGGTTTAACTTATTATACTATTGTTGAGTTTGTTTTGCACGCTGCTTTTGGTTAGCGTCAAGCAGGGCATTATATGCAATCAAGTACATAGCGCATTTTTGAACACTTGGAACATACCATGCACATTTTTGCTGACTACATACCATATCGATACCTGAACCGATACTAACTAAAGGACAAACCGGAATATCATTTTTTCCCATATTTTTACCTATACTTTCTCTGATTGCCGCAGCAAATTACAATTTTCACTGCGTTTACGTTCTTCATCTTTATAAATTTTAGTTCTGTTAATAACTTCATCAAAATCTATTTTATGCGCGTCAAAATCAGGTCCGTCAACACAAGCAAACTTAGTTTCGCCGCCGACAGTAACCCTGCAAGCTCCGCACATTCCCGTACCGTCTACCATAATAGGATTCATACTGGCTTCGGTATAAATACCTTTATCACGGGTTAAATCTGCAACCGCTCTCATCATAGGCATAGGACCAACCGCAATTACATAGTCAACCTTTTCGCGCTCAATAATATCTTTTAAAACCGTTGTACCATAACCCTTTATACCGTAAGAACCATCATCTGTTGTCAGATATAATTCGGTACAAGCAGTTTTCATCTTGCCTTCCCAAAAAAGTAAATCTTTTGTTCTGGCACCTGATATCATATAAACCTTATTCCCTGCATCTTTTAACGCTTTTGAGATTAAATAACAAGGAGCTGCACCGTATCCGCCCGCAACACAAACCGCTGTTCCGTAATTTTCAATATGAGTAGGCTTTCCTAACGGTCCCACTAAATCAACAAGCTCATCCCCGACTTCAAGTGTGGCGAGTTTTTTTGTTGAATACCCGACAGCCATAAATACTAACGTTAATTCGCCTTTTTCCTTATCAACATCTGCGATAGTTAAAGGAACCCTTTCGCCGTCTTCTTCCACTCTGAATATAATAAACTGTCCTGCTTGAGCGTTTCTTACAACGTAAGGCGCATCAATAGTTATCTCAAACTGATTCGGACAAATTTCTTTTTTTGATAATATTTTATAACTCATATTTCACTCTCACTTCTACGATACTTGAATTATACAACAAATCCCGAACAATATCAATTTTCTTTAAACTTGTCAACAAAGAATCTGACAACATTATCTAACCCAACAGAATGTGAACCTTTTACAAAAATATAATTATCACCAGATAAATAAGATGTAATCTCATTTAATAAAGCATCAACCCCGCTATAGTAAGAAACATCAAGCTTGTTTTTAAGTTCATAATAAAGAACAGTCATATACTCCCCGACAAGAATTACTTTAGACGGGGAAATATCAAGAACTGTATTGGCAAGAGATTTGTGCTGATTTATAGTTTCAACCCCGCCTTCTGACATATCACCTAAAATAAGAATTTTATTTTCCTTATGAGCATACAAAGAATTAAAACCTTCAAGCGTCATCTTCATTGATAACGGGTTAGCGTTATAACTTTCGTCCATAATTAAAACAGAACGATTTTCATCAACTTTTCCTCTTAAAATTGTTCCGCGTCCCGGTAACGGTTTAAAAGATTTAAAAACATTAACATCGACAGGTAGCCCGAGGGAAGTTAAAACACCTGCAACAGCTCCCATATCAAGCAAAATATGAACAGGCAGAGGATATTTAGATATTTCCAAAACCTTGCCACCGATAATAAGCCCGCAGGCATTCTCATTAACAAATACCTGAATATCGGCATCTTTACCTTGACCAAATGTTATAACATTAAGCATTTTCGCTTTTGCCACAGAATGAGCAACTTCAAAATACGCCATATCCTTATTTAAAACAGCATACCCGCCTTCGTCCATATTGGTAAATATTCTTGACTTTAACTCAGCAACCGTTTCAACAGATTCATCAGCTTTTAAATGAACAGGAGCAACATTTGTAATCACCGCAACATCAGGTCTTACTAACCGCGCACTCGGGTACATTCCTTTGTTTAAAGATACCTCATTAACCCAATACGGAACATCAATATCGTAATCCGTCATATTCCAGGATAAACCGAAAACCGTATTAGCTTTATTAATATTACCGTCAGCGCCGTAAGACTTTAAAGCATCATAACAAATTCCCGTCGTTGTTGATTTCCCCGCTGAGCCTGTTATTGCAATAACCTTACCTCGATATGAATCTCTTACAAAACTTGCCATATCATATAAGGCTTTTGGAATATCACTAACTTCAATTATCGGCAAATTTATATGATTAAAGCTTTCATAATCCGTACACATAACAGCAGGAATATTAAATTTTTCACTAAAAGTTTTAAAGGCAGTCAAAGCCATTCCCGTAGTTTCATTATCTTTTCGCAGCGCACAAATCTTATTATCACCGGCGTTAACAGGGGTAACAAAAACACCACCTGAGGTATAATCATCAGGCATATTATAAATTTTTGAATATGGCAGCGCTTTAAGAAGGTTTTCTTTTGTCCAATTCATATAATAAAAATACCATATTAAAATAAAAATATCAAAAACTTTATTTTTCCATCAAATATTTATACCCACATCCGCTTCCTGAAAGATTTTCCGCATCATGATTTGGTCTTGACGCTATTTTTTTATCGCAACCATACATTTCATACCCCGGAGCTCCACCAGCGATAAGATTATTATTACGAATTAAAATAATAAAAATATCTCTCCCTATACTATTCATAATATTTCAGGGGAATTAAACCGAGATACAATAAAATATAGCGAGATTAAGCTTTTATATGATATTTTAGGATACGAACTGGTACTCAGAAAAAAGAACTAAAAAAAGACCCCGTTGAACGAGGTCTTTTTAAAAATCATTCAGAAAAACTTACTATTTGCTTTTCTTTTCAGGTGACGAAGTAACAGTAGCAACTTCATCAGCAACCCCTGAATCAACTTTACCCAGAATTTGCGGTAATTCAATACCTGCTTGTCCTGCTAAATCGTGCATTGCAGGAAGAGCCTTAATCAAATCTTTCATAAAATTAGCCGTAGTTGAACCGTTAGCAGAACCTGTTCCGCCATCCCAAACGGTAATCTTATCAAATTTGATATTCTTAATTGCTTCAACTTGTTTTGCTACAAGAGTTTCAAGTTTTTCAATCATTAAGAAGCTTGTTGCAATTTCAGGTCTGTTATTGGAAATTTTAACCAAATCTTCATAACCTTTTGCTTTAGCTTCTAATACAGCCTTAACACCTTCTGCTTCAGCAAAATATTTAGCTTTTATAGCATCAGCCTGACCTGCTGCGATACGTCTTAATTTTTCAGCCTCAGCATCTGCTTCAACCTGAATTTTAAGTTTTTCAACTTCCTGTCTTGCAAGTTCTTCTTTTTTAAGTTTTGCTTCTTCCTGTTCTTTTTGAGCTAACAATACATCACGTTGTGCGTTTGCTTTTGCAACTTCACCCTCTCTATAAGCATCAGCCTGTTTAACCGATAATGTTGCATTATATTCAGCGATATTAGCTTTTGAAATGTTTTCACCTTCAACCGCTTGAGCTTCAAGCTCTGCGGTTTTAATACGTTGTTCTTTTTCAGCGTTTGTTCTACCGATTTGAGTTTGAGCCGTTTGTTCCGCTACTTGAACTTCTTTTTCTTTATTTGCGGAAGCTTCACCGACAGCACCGAGTTTTTCTTGTTGAGCTACTTCAACTTTTGCTTTATTTATAGCTTCTGCTGCCGCTTTTTTACCGATAGCGTCAATATAGCCTGATTCATCCGTAATATCTTTGATGTTTACGTTAATGATTTCAAGCCCGATTTTATTAAGCTCGGTATTAACGTTTGCGTTAATTTGTTCCAAGAATTTTTCACGGTCCTGGTTAATTTCTTCAATTGTCAAAGTTGCAATAGCAAGACGTAATTGACCTAAAATAATATCACTTGCCTGAGTAATAACATCATTTTTAGATAAGCCTAAAAGACGTTCTGCGGCATTTATCATAATTTTTGGATCTGTTGAAATACCAAACGTAAAAGTTGACGGAACAGCAACACGAATATTACCTTTAGAAAGTGCTCCGCGCAAATCTATATCTGTTGTCATAGGTTCAAGTGATAACACGCCGTAATCCTGAATTAAAGGAATTACAAAAGTACCGCCGCCATGAACACATTTTGCGGTTCTTTCTTCTCCTGTTTTACCGTAAACTACAATAATTTTGTTTGAAGGGCATCTTTTATACTGGTTTGCAACAAACATAAATACCGCAACCAGAATTAATGCCAGTGTTAAAATCGGTCCGAACATTTTTCTCTCCTTCTTTTTGTTCTAATTATTTAACTTTCTCTATATATAACAAATCATCAACAACCTTGACCACCTTAACTTGGTCAAATGCTTTAATTTCTTCATCTGTTGCATTCATAGCATTTTCGACAGACAATTTGCCGCAAATTTCTATTTCCACTTGCCCTGCCTCATTTGGCGCAAATGAAGTATATGCCTTACCAACATGATTTACTGCCGAATTTTTATCTCTGACAACTTTCTTTTCTAATTTCTTTACAAGAAACATTAAAAAAGCGTTCAAAAACATAAAACCTAAACCTACGGCAAATGAAATTATAAAAGAAATTAATTGTGATTCTATCCTAAATTGACTGATACAGGTATAGCCCATCCAGCCAAAACCCATTAAAAATGCTAAAATTGATTGAATTGATAAGAAATTAAACGAAATATCCGTATCTGTTTCAGTCGTAAAATCAGCCTGAACCTCGCTATCTCCTCCAAATAATGAAAAAATTAACAGTTTTATCACAAACAAAATCGTTGCAAAAATTGCTATGTAAAAATAAATTTTAAAAGCATTTTCTATTGTAAATTCAGGTATTATCATATAAAGCTCCTTTTTTAATTATTATTTTTTATCATTCTTTTTTGGTTTAAAATTCTTTTGAGATTTTGGCGCAGAAGATTTTTTCAACATACTTGAAGATGTTTGAATCCTTTTTACGCTAAAAACATCAGGCAAAGACTGGATACATGCAATAACTTTTTTCAAAGTATCGATATTATCAAGTTCTAAGCCCATTTCAACGATACCAACATGATTTTTGGTTTTTATAGTCGCATTAACAATATTGGTATTATTATCCGAAACCGCTGAAATAATATCTTTTAACAAACCTAATTTTTCGGCAGTTTCAATTCTGATAGTTGTTGTATAGGTTTTATTTGTATTAACCCCCGCCCATTTAATATCCATTAAACGCTCATGCGGAATAGTTTCAAGAGTTTTACAATCCGCTCTGTGGACAGAAACCCCTTTTGAACGGGTTACAACACCAACAATAGGTTCCCCCGGAATTGGAGAACAACACATTGCAAATGAATACATCAAGCCTTCCAAACCTTCAATATCTTTTTTGGAAGCCTTTCTTCCTCCCTTATGGAAATTATCTTCAATATTTTTTTCTACAGGCTTTTTAAGTTTATTTAAAACCTTATTTGTTGTAGTTTCACCATACCCGACAGCCGCAAATAAATCCTCAGCCGATTGATAATTCATTGATTTTGCGACCTTTTCAAATTCGCCTGTTTTTATGTAATCATCAAATACAGCTTTTGTTAATTCGTGTTCAAGATTAGATTTACCCAACTTAACGTGTTCTTCACGGTTATTTTTCTTAAACCATTGTTTTATTTTTTGGGAAGCCTGCTTTGTAACAACAAAAGTTAGCCAATCTAAACGTGGGGACGGGGTTTTTGATGTTAGAATTTCAACAATATCACCGTTATTAATCTTTGTATTTAACGGAACAATACGTCCGTTAATTAAAGCACCAACAGTTTTATGACCAACATCGGAGTGAATACGATATGAAAAATCTACAGGAGTCGCATCTTTTGGTAAGTCCAAAACATCTCCGCCCGGAGTAAACGCAAAGACCTGATCGGAGAAAAGGTCAAGCTTAACGCTTTTTACGTAATCCTCTGCGTTTTTCATATCTTTTTCGTATTCTACAAGCTTATGCATCCAGGAAAACTTCAAATCAGAAGCATTATCAGCTTTTTGCGAGCCTTTTTCTTTATATCTCCAGTGAGCGGCAACACCGTACTCTGCAACATGATGCATTTCCCAGGTTCTAATCTGAACTTCCAGAGGTTTTGACCTCGGACCGATAACAGATGTGTGCAAAGATTGATACATATTACCTTTTGGCATTGCAATATAATCTTTAAAACGTCCGGGAATAGGCTTAAACTGAGAGTGAATCAGACCTAAAACCTCATAACATTCCCTCACAGAATCGACAATTACACGAACCGCCGTAATATCATATAAATCATTAAAATTAATATTCTGACGTTTCATTTTAGCATAAATACTGTAATAATGTTTTGCTCGTCCTGTTATTTGAGCATTAATGCCGCTTTTAGCAACATCCTTTGAAATTTTATCTATTAACAGATTAACGGTTTCTTCTCTGTCTGCTTTTGTTTGAGCCACAAGCTGAGCAATCTCGTAATATTTTTCAGGATCTAAATAGCGAAGCGATAAATCTTCTAACTCGGCCTTCATTTTATAAATACCAAGGCGGTTTGCCAACGGCGCAAAAATATCCAAGGTTTCCTGCGCAATTTTTTTCTGCTTGGACTCTTCCATAAAATTAAGCGTGCGCATATTATGCAATCTATCAGCAAGTTTTAGAAAAATCACCCTGATATCGTTTGCCATTGCAATAAATAAACGCCTGAAATTTTCTGCTTGACGCTCTTCTTTGGATTTAAACTTTAACTTACCAAGTTTCGTAACCCCCTGAACAAGAGTCAAAACATCCGTACCAAAAAGTTCTTCTATCGTTTCAGGCTTTGTATCGGTATCTTCCAACACATCGTGTAAAAAAGCTGCAATTAGGGTATGTATATCAACTTCTAACCCTGCAAGAATCTTTGCGACCTCGCAAGGATGAATAATATAAGGTTCCCCCGACACTCTAAACTGTCCGTCATGAAGCTTTTTTGCAAATTTGTAAGCCTTCTCTACAAGAGCAATATCTTCTTCCGTATGATTTTGCGATAATAAAATTTCCTTGATATCTTTAAAAATTTCTATGTCTGACATAATAGAATAATGATATAAGTTATATTAATGATTTTCAAGAAAATCAAAAAAATTTCATCTAAAGAGATTAGATTTTACATAAATTATTTTATATTTATTTATTGGGTTTTGCACCCAAACCCGCACCAAATATTCTTTTTCTTTGTTGCGATGCAAAGAAAAAGAATACAGGACAAGAAAAAGAAACACGCATTTATATACCAATAAAATAATTTATGTACGATTTTATGTTATACTCTTATCTATGATTAAACAAACTTCTGACGGGATAGTTATTAATATAAGAATTTCGCCAAATGCAAAGAAAAACGAAATCATTCGCGACGGTGAAATTATAAAAATAAAAATTGCAACCCAACCAATCGACGGGAAAGCTAACAAAGCTTTAATAGAATTTTTATCAAAAAATTTTAAAATCCCGAAAACTTCAATAAAAATTTTAAAAGGCGAAACTTCAAAAGAAAAAACCATTCTTTTTATGACTCAGGACCCTGAAAAGTTAAATTTACTTAACAAAATTTTTGGCAACTAGCAAAATACAAACTTTTCATGTTTATAATACTAACAAAGGAGAAATAAGAATGCATATAAATAAAATTTCCGCAACAAATTTTGGAAATCTGGCAAAAGGAAGGGCTTACCCTACTCCGGAAAAAAGAGAAAGAACATATAGCTATAATAATGACCTTTCAAAACCAACATCAAAAGAAGAAATGTATATTGACAAAAGGTTAAAAGAGCAAGATGCAAACTTTAAAAAAGCTATAGAAAAACAAAATGCTCTTATCGGTTCATCTTTGATTGCAATGGTTAACTACCTGAACGGAAATTCTGACGCTAATACAACCAGAGAACTTATTCAAAACAAACTTATAAAAAAACCAGAACAAGGGAGAATTGAAATCTAATGAACGTAGCAAAACTAAACCCTATCGGATACGAAGCAAAAACCGAAAAAGGAAACACTTATAAAAAATCAAATTTATATAAAACTTTAGGAGCCTTATCTTTAGGAACTACATCCGTACTTGCATACACATCCAAAAACCAAATTGTAAAATCACTTACTACAGCGTCAATTCTTGACACAATAGAAAGCCTTGCAAAGACTAAAGTATCACCTAAATTAAAACCTTTTGTCTTAGGATTATGTACAGTTGTAGATATAGCCGGCGGTGCTTGGTTAGGTTCAACCCTAGACAATTATCTAAGTAAAAATCGTGCAAAAAAAGCTGATGCAGCAGCCGAAGAAGCTTCAAAAGTACAAACTCAGGCTTAAGGGTATTTACAAAAAAAATTTTTATACTATACTATTAGTAGAGGGAAATATAAATGACACAAAACTTTTTACAAAAACATCATAAACACAATCATATCGACCTGAAGGGGTTGTAGGATTGATGATGCGCTTGTAAAAATAATAAAAATTCAATTCTTTATAAACACAACTTCTTCAGGATATTTAACAAAAGCGAAGAAGTTGTTTTATTAGTAAAAGAATTGAGGTTAAAAGAAAATAATGACAATTACAAGTATAATATCCGCTATCGGAAATAACAGTACAATTTACCCGCTATTAGTGCGTGACTGCTTTATAGAAGCCCCGTCAAAGATTTTGATTGCCCGTAAAGAAAACATGAAAGAATCCCGCGAGATTGCAAACGACGCAACCCGCGAAAGATTTATTGACGAATACTTCACCTCCGCAATCTGGCTTGGCGGAATTCCTGTCACAGAAAAAATTGTTGATAAATTTATTATTAAAAAAGGCTTTAATCCTGCTGTTAACCTAAATCTGTTTAAAGCAGACAAAACACGCGGTAAAAAATATCAAGGAATTGAATATAATATTAAAAAATTCGGTTCAATGGCACAAGAAGATGTACAAAAAGCCGTTGCAGATTTAGTAAAAATAAAAAATAACAAAAGAGGATTTGAAAAACTTCTTACCAAAAAATTTGCAGCTGCAACAATTATTCCAACCGTGATTATGGGATTCATACTTCCTCCTTTAAATTTTGCATTGACAAGAAAATTACGTAAACAAAAAGAAGCAAACAAACCGCAAACTAACCAATTCACAAAACCTCGTCCGACATTCAGTGAATTTACGGGAAAAGACATCACATTTACAGGCGGAGCAAATATTATATCAACAATCGCAAACTTAAGAACAGTTGATAAAATGGCAATATCAGACGGCGGACTAACAGTCGGAAGAGTTTCAACATCCCGTAACAAAGACGAAGCTTATATGAACGCATTTAGAATGACTGGTTCAATAATTCTGAACTTTGTAACCCCGGCTTATATTGCAAAAGGTTTAGATAAACTTGCAAAGAAACTGTTTAAAGTTAACGTAGACCTTGACCCGCTAATTTTAGGAAACAAAGAATTAATTGAAGCAATAAAAGCAGGTACCGTTGAATGCCCGAAAAACGGCAAAGCCCAAACCCTGTTTAATTTTATAGATTCTAAACCAACAAGTTTATTCTCTCAATCAGCTCAAAAAATGGGTAAATTAACTTATCTTGACTCAGGAATAAGAGATCCGAGAAGATTTGTAGATTTAAAAGACTTACGCAAATTCAGAAGAGAATTTGAGACGTTTATAAACAATGCAGCAGACTCAGGCAACATTGAAAGATTTGCAAGAAAAGCAAAAGCCGTAAAATGCTTTAATATTCTTGCAAACATAGGTATTTCAAGTTTCTTACTGGCGGTTGCACTGCCAAAAGCTCAGTATTTATTCAATAAAGCCGTAACAGGTTCTTACCTTGACCCGGGACTTGCAAAAAATAACACAAAATAAAGAATTTAAAATTTGATAAAATCCATCATTCCCCCCCTATACAAAAATCATTTTACATGTTATTATATAAACAGATGTAGTAGGAAATATTTTTTGAATATATATGCAATGAGGATTATTTAAACTAAAAACTAAATAAGCGTACGGGTAGGATACATGTACCCGGGCATTGCGTGTATTATAAAAAATAGAAAAGGATAAGGTAAATAACTTTATGGAAGCAAAAACCTTGTTATTAGCTATTGCGGCTATTACGGTAATAGTCTTGGTTGCAATGCTGATTATTCAAAAAAACAAAGTTAAAAACGCTCTTGAGTCTATTGAAAAAGACAAAAAAGCGCTTCAAGACAAAGAAAAAATTCTCTACAAAGAAGCAAAAATTAAAGCAGTAGAAGAATTACAGGAAGACAGAGAACAATTAAATGAAGAAGAAAGAGAACGCAGACAAGAACTAACAAGACAAGAACAAAAATTGGCAAAAAGAGAGGATATGCTTGAAGATAAAATTCAGGAATATACCGAAAAAGAAATCCAGACCCAAAAGAAATTAGACCATTTGTTAGAAAAAGAAGATTACCTGGCAGAACTTGTTCAAAAGCAAACCGAAGAACTTGAAAGAATTTCAGGTATGTCAACAGAAGATGCGAAAAGAACTCTTTTAGAACAATTAAAAAATGACTTAGCTCAGGAGCAAATGCAATTAATCAGAGAAAACGAAGCTAAAATAAAAGAAATTTCACTTGAAAAGTCAAAAGAAATCTTATCATCAACAATGCAACGCTGTATGATAGAACAAGTAGTTGAAACAACTGTTTCAGTTGTAGGCTTGCCAAATGATGAAATGAAAGGACGTATCATAGGACGTGAAGGACGTAATATCAGAGCATTAGAAACACTTACAGGCGTTGACTTAATCATTGATGATACTCCTGAAGCTGTTGTATTATCAAGCTTTGACCCTGTAAGACGTGAAATTGCAAAATTAACATTAGAAAAACTAATCGTCGACGGTAGAATCCACCCTGTAAGAATTGAAGAAATGGTTGAAAAAGCCAGAGAAGAAATTGATAAAAAGATTTGGACAGAAGGTGAAAACGCAGCATTAGAAATGGGTGTTATGGGCTTACATAAAGAGCTTATCAAAACACTTGGCAGACTTTATTACAGAACAAGTTACGGTCAAAATGTTTTAAAACACTCACTTGAAGTCGGACATATCGCAGGAATGTTAGCGGCAGAACTCGGGGCAAACGAAAAAATCGCAAAACGTGCAGGTCTGCTACACGATATCGGAAAAGCCGTTGACCAAACTCAAGAAGGTACTCATATCCAATTAGGTGTAGAACTTGCTTCAAGATTTGGTGAAAAACCGGAAGTAATCCACGCAATCGAAGCTCACCATGATGATGTTGTAGCAAATACTATAGAAGCCGTACTTGTAAAAGTTGCCGATGCAATTTCAGCAGGCAGACCAGGTGCAAGACGCGATACTTTGGAAATTTATATTAAACGTCTTCAAAAAATCGAAGAAATCGTTAACAGCTACAAGGGTATCAAACAATCATTTGCAGTACAGGCTGGACGTGAAGTCAGAATCATTGTTCAAGCCGAAATGTTTGACGATTTGGCATCAGGCAAGCTTGCAAGAGATGTTGCAAAGCGTATTGAAGATGAACTGGATTACCCTGGCCAAATCAGAGTAACAGTTGTTAGAGAATTTAGAACAACAGAAATTGCAAAATAAAAATAAAGAACGGCGCACCGAGCAAGCTCGGTGCGCCACTTATAATATTTTAGGATAAGAAAATGAAAAAAAACATAATAAAAATTATATTTTTCGGAGATATTGTAGGAAAACCCGGCAGGCAGGCTGTCAGGGATTTTTTGGCACAAACTTCCGAAAAATATGATTTTGTTATTGCAAACATTGAAAATGCATCCCACGGTTTTGGTTTAACTGAAAAAAACTACAATGAATTTATTGAATACGGCGTTAACGCAATGACTTGCGGCAACCATATTTGGGATAAAAAAGATATCTATAACTACATCGATAATGCTGACCGACTAATAAGACCTATTAATTATCCGAAAGGAACAAAAGGGGTCGGTAGTAGAATTTTTGATATGGGAGAGTTTAAAATAGGGGTTATAAACGTACTTGGCAGAGTATTTATGAACCTTGTTGACTCTCAATGGGAGATTGTTACAGAGGAAATTAAAAAGATAAAAGAAATTACCCCTATTATCGCACTTGATTTTCACGCAGAAGCAACAGCAGAAAAGATTTGTTTTGGCAGGTTTTGTTCAGAGTTGGGTTTAAGCGCATTTTTTGGGACACACACCCACGTACAAACCGCCGATGAAAGTATTATGAACGGGATGGCATACATAACGGATGCAGGATTTTGCGGAGCATCCGACGGGGTTATCGGAATGGAGTATAAAACTTCATTATCCAGATTTTTAACGGCTATACCTGAACGTTACGATGTTGCAGAAGGCACAAACAGGCAAATTAATGCCGTAGAAGTTGAAATTGAAACTTCAACAGGAAAAGCCTGCTCAATAAAAAGGATTTTTAATAGTAGTAATAATATAGAAGAGGAAAGTAACAGTGAGGAAAAAGTCTGATTTACATATCCACACGCATTTTTCTGACGGAGTATTTTCGCCTGAAAAAATCGTGGATACCGCACTTGATGTGGGATTAGAAGTTATCGCTATCACAGACCACGATAACATTCTTGCTTATGATGCGGCTCAAAAGTACATTCAAAGTAAACAACTTCAGGATAAAATCGAGATAATAAGAGGAATTGAAGTAAACACACTTCATAAAAACTATGAAGTCCACATTTTAGGATATTTCACCGACCCGAAAAACAGTGATTTTCTTGAACTTATAAAAAATCAGCAGCAGGCAAGAGTTAAACAAACCAAAGAAATTATTACTCTTTTAGCAAAAAAAGAAGGTATAAAAATCAAGTTTGAAGATATTAAAAAACTTGTCGCAGAAGGCGGAAGTATAGGTCGTCCGCATATTGCAAGAGCAATAACAAATGCTGGCGGCACAAATAATATTATGGATGCTTACGCAAAATATATCCATGATGATTCGCCTGTTTACGTACAAAGAAAAACCGTAACTCCGTTTGATGCGGTAGAAATTATTTATGACGCGGGCGGAATCCCTGTTATCGCCCACCCGCACGATTTAGATATCGCAGAATCCTTAATAAAAGAACTTATGACATACGGACTTCGCGGAATCGAAGCTTACCACAGAAAACATTCACCAGCTTGTGTTGAATACTTTTCATCAATGGCAGAAGAGTTAGGACTGATTGTAACAGGCGGGTCTGATTTTCATACACCAAACATTATGAACGGACAAATAATTCTGGGTAAAAACTTCATCCCTGAATGGGTTTATGAGAAATTACTTGAAGAAAAGAAACGCATTGACATGGCATAATATATTATAATGTCCTCCCCTTGAGGGAGGACCGAAATCTTTGATTTCGAGGTGGGGACTTTGAGAAAACGATTTTGGAAAATTGAATATTCAATCACAATATTTGTAATTTTTGGCGTAATCCTACTTTTGCTGCCAAGTTCATTTATAGCGTCAAAAGAAGCGGCTTACATCTCACGCTGGAACGAAACTTATCACAAAATGGATTATATATTTACGGCAATGAATGCCCAAGCGGACGCTGATATTTTAAAACGGTTCAAAAGAGTTAAATCCGTTGATGATAGAGAACAGTTGATGATAAATCTCGTAAAGCCATATATGAGAATATCCGAACAGGATAAACTTCAACAAAAATACTCTCCAAGCTATCTTGACGGGAAAAAAGTTAATAAAAATGACAGATATTATTTTGAAAACTTATACGTTAGTGAAAATAACATAATTGTAGGGATAAAAGATATTATTGATGATAACATTTTACACCCGGGCTTTATAATGATGTTTGATATGAACGGACTAAAAGGACCTAATATCTGGGGAAAAGATATTTTCGGAATAAATATTTATATCGACGGGAAAATAACACCGCTGGGGTATGATTGGAAACTTGAAGAGTTAAAACTAGATTGTTCCGGAAAAGGAAGCGGGGTGTCATGCTCTCATTACTACAGAATCGGCGGAGATTTCAATGAATAATAATAAAATAAAAAACATATGCGTATTCGCATCTTCAAGTAATTATTTAGATGAAAAGTACTATCAAGACGCTCAAGAACTGGGCAGACTTATCGGACAAAACGGATACAATATAGTTTATGGCGGAAGCAATTTAGGCTTAATGTGGGCATGCGCATCTCAAGTAAAAGCTAATGGCGGAAAAGTAACAGGCGTTATGCCTGAAAAACTTCACAATATGGGAGTATTTACTGACGGATGTGATGAGTTTATCCTAACCCCGGGTATGAGGGAAAGAAAAGCAAAAATTGATAATATCTCTGATGCTGTTATAGCACTTCCCGGTGGATTCGGAACACTTGAGGAAGTTTCTGAAATGATTGTTCAAAAACAACTTGGCTATAACAAAAAAGCAATCGTATTTTTAAATACAAACGGATTTTACGATAAACTTATTGAGTTTTTTGAAGTAATGATTGAGCAAAAATACGCAAACAAAAACATGCGCCAATACTATTACATAGCAAAAACACCACAAGATGCGATAGATTATATAAATAATTACACCCCATCAGTACTTGATGTTGACAAAAATGCAATCTATGCAAGATGATAAAAGCCAAGGGCTAATTGTATAAGAGCTAATATTATTTGATAGACTCATCATAAATTTTACAATTTGTAAAAATAACGCAATTTCCAATAAAATAAATACTTAATATAATAGTAGGTAAAATTGTAGAAAGGAAAATTTTGTTATGTTCAGCAAAATACCCCCACATTTAGAAGTTGACCCGAAAACCGGTTATACGTTCAGCAAATTTGCAAAATTCCCGTATAATCAACCTCTACCCCGTGAAATACAAAATAATATAGCAAAGTGTATACGTAGTACAGCAAAAGATGGACCATTTACCAGAGCTTTAAAAAGGAAATCTCAGCTCAGAGAAATGACAACAGCTATAGCTGAAAGAGCCGCAATTATTGCTAAAAAAGCAGCTCTATTACCAAAAGAATTACTGAAAAAGATAAAACTATAAAAACACTTTCCGTTCCAAAACGCAAGCTTGAAAAAACTATTTAAATAAAAAGAATTGTTATGAATATATATAACAATTCTTTTTTATGCTAAAATAGTTTCAAATAAGGAGAAAATAAACAATGGATCAAGAATTAAGAGACAAATACGAGGTTGTTATTGGGCTGGAAGTCCACGCACAATTGAAAACAAAATCAAAAATTTTCGCACCTGATAAAAACGAATTCGGACAAGAACCTAATACACTAACAAGTCCGATTACACTAGGTATGCCGGGGGTTTTACCTGTATTAAATAAAGAAGTCGTAAATATGGGTATATTAACAGGTTTGGCACTAAACTGCGAAATTCCTGAAAGATGTAAATTTGACAGAAAACAATATTTTTATCCTGATTTACCAAAAGGTTACCAAATCTCACAATACGACGAACCGATTTGCGTAAACGGATATCTGGATATTAAAGGTAAAAGAATCGGTATTACCCGTGCTCACTTAGAAGAAGACGCAGGAAAACTGGTTCACGCAGGCGCTGACGGGCTTGCAGGTTCAAGCTATTCTTTAGTTGACTTAAATCGTGCAGGAACTCCATTATTAGAAATCGTTTCAGAACCTGATATGAGAAGTTCTGAAGAAGCCCGCAATTATATGGAAGAATTAAGAAACATTGTTCGCTATATCGGAGTTTGCGACGGAAACTTAGAAGAAGGTTCAATGAGATGTGATGCGAATATTTCAATCATGCCAAAAGGTTCTAAAGAATTTGGAACACGCGCAGAAATCAAAAACGTAAATTCATTCTCAGCATTACAACGCGCAATTGAATACGAAATCGACAGACAAATCGATATCGTAGAAGAAGGCGGACAAGTTGTTCAAGAAACAAGATTATGGGATGATAACTCTCGCGAAACCCGTTCAATGAGAGGAAAAGAAGACGCACATGACTACAGATACTTCCCTGAACCTGATTTGATGCCGTTAAAAATTTCAAGAGAATGGGTTCAAAGTATTAAAGACAAAATGCCTGAATTACCTTCTCAAAAACGTGCAAGATACCAGGAATTAGGCTTAAGCGAATATGATGCAAGTGTAATTGTTGAACAAATGGGCTTAGCACTGTTTTTTGACAAAGTTCTTGAACTCGGAGCTAATCCAAAAACCGCTGTAAACTTTATTATGGGTGAAATTGCAGCATACTTAAAAGAAGACCATATTGAAATTACCGACACAAAACTTACGCCTGAAAACCTTGCTGAACTTATCAGCCTGATTGAAAAAGGTACAATTTCAAACAACATCGGTAAACAAATTATCATCGAAATGTTAAAAGACGGCACAAAAGCTTCTGTTATCGTTGAGAAAAAAGGTCTAAGCCAAATAACAGATGAAGGCGCAATCAAAGAACTTGTACAAAAAGTTGTTGACGCTCATCCAAACGAAGTTGAAGCTTACAGAAACGGTAAAACTAACTTGTTAGGTTTCTTTGTTGGTCAAATTATGAAAGAAACAAAAGGCAGAGCTAACCCGAAAACCGTTAACGAA